>NZ_JBQKLL010000011.1:0-102930 GCF_052116245.1 Blautia sp. Sow4_E7 | reverse complement strand
TACATTGATCGTATACAATACAACGGATGCCTGGCCTGCTTCTACAACTACTGTCTCTGTCTTGGCAGCTGTTCCAGCCGGGGTTACATAGCCTGCCGGGGCTTCTGTTTCTACAAAGTAATAGCTTCCCGGTTCTACGTCATCAACTGTTATCTTTCCATCCTTGCCAGTCACATAAGAGCCACGCTTTTCATCCGGATTTCCAACCTTATACAGGTCGAATTTTGCTCCCTCAAGGGCTGCTCCTTCTGCTCCTGTCTTCAGCAGTTCCAGTTTTCCTTTACTTTCTTCCGTATTGCTCATTTCGAAAGTATAAGTCTTTACTTCTGTCTGGCCTGCTGCAACTTCCTTAACCCCTGTCTTTGCTGCATCTCCGCTTGGAGTTACATAACCTGCCGGCGCTTTTGTTTCTTTGAAATAATAGCTTCCCGGTTCTACGCCGTCAACTGTGATCTTTCCATCCTCTCCGGTTGTATAGGTTCCAATCAGGGTTTCCGGATTTCCTGTTTTATACAGTTCGAATTCTGCTCCTGCAAGCGCCATTTCACCGACGCCTTTTTTAATAAGAATCAGAATTCCTTTTTCTGGATAAGTATTTGTAATTTCCACAGAATGTCCATCACTAGCTGACGCTAACTTAAATTTAGCATTAGCAACATCCTTGCCATCTAACTTATACGATGTTTGATATACCACATTTGCACCATTCATTTCCTCTACCGTATAAGTTCCTGCTGGTAAATCTTTAATAGATACTGTACTATTGCCAGCAATAGAAAATTCTATTGTACTACCACTTATAGAAACACTATTTTCAACTACATTTGAAACAATCGCATTCTCAAGATTAATTCTCTCTGTATTTGTAACCTTTATTTTAAAGGATTCAGCATACTCTGAAGCATCTCCTCCTGTTACTATTTTACTAATAGTTAAATTTACCTTACGGTCTGTGACTGTTTTGGTAATGCCGCCTTTCGTGATCATTATCTCTGAAATATCTTCATTTGCTGCAACTATTTCACTTACTAACGCGGTTGCTGTATTTTTTGAAATGGTTGTATCATCATAACGTATAAAATAATGTTTTGATGGATCAGATATTTCATATCCTGCTGGCGGATTTGTCTCTACCCAATAGTAAATAACTCCAGCCTTTATATCAGTTACTTTTGCCTGTCCATTCTGATCAGTTATCACTTCACAATGCAAAGTCGGATCGCCAGTAATTTTCTTAGTGTCTTTATCATATGTCACACTATAAACTTTAAATGTAGCTCCTGAAAGTTTTTCAGAAAGATCACTGTTTGATTTTTCAAACATAAATTCATCGTTACTGCCACTGATAGTTGCACCATGAGATTTAACAGTAACATTCTTCTTATCTTCCGTTGACTTAGTTACTTTTCCTGACAAGGTAACTCTATTTATTAGTTCCTGATCTCCAAGTTCAGATACTCTTACTCTGTATTTTATTACAACATGCTTTTCATCAGGAATAGTAATTGTTAATTTTCTCCCTACAAGTTCATAAGATATATTTACAGGCTGGTTTTCTCCATCTGCTGCAAATATTGTTTTTCCTTCAATTCCATTAGGCATAAGCTCGACGCCTTCTGGTAATTCATCTATAAGTGTAAGTGTAGCCTCATCAGATAGCTTTAACCCTTCCTCATTTACCGTAATTGTATAGTCTAATTTATCATTCGCTTTTATGCCATCTGAACTCTTTGCAATATAAGTATGATTAATGGTGATAGAATCTTCAGTGCCAGTCAGTTCTTTCTCTCCCTCATCATATACTTTTACACAGTTTGTATATGTATGAGAATCATTTAAAAATTTAGAATCAACTACAGTTGTATAGGTAACTATATATTTGTTTCCGCTTAATCCACCTAACCTTGCACTAATAGTGTTATTCTCCACCGTAGGTACTATTGCAGTTTCTGCTCCATCATTGACTTTAACGTTAAAGCTACCTTCCTTGTAGGACATTCCATCTGGAATCGTATCTTTGAATGTAACATTTTTATCAGGTGTATATGTTTTAGCCAGGTCATTGATAACGACAAACCAAGTTACCTCACGTGTTTTTTTGTTATAATTTCCATGTGATTTCGTGACATCGTATGTAGATAAATATCTAGCTTTAGCGCTATCCTCTCCAATGTAAGTCCAATTATCTACATAAAGAGTACCTTTATTATAAAACCATTTTCCAGCACCAGTAATTGTAGCAAACCCTGCTTCATAAATAAATGGTATTTTTATAATAATATTATCAGATAAACTTCCAAATATAAAGCTACGGCTACTTGCATCATAAGTATAATCTTCTACTGAAGAACCATCCTTTTCTTTTACAACTGTTACTTTTGATGCATCAATAGCATATCCATCTGTACTTTTAGGCCCCCCATCTTTATCACTATAGCCCATATCGTTTTCTTGTACTCTGACATTATTTAACGTTGTTCCTGTTGGAACTTTTACTGTAATAGTCCACCAGACATAGCTTCCATCGTTTGTGGGATCAAACTTTTCAAACTTTTTCTCTATTTCTGCCTTAGATTTACTTCCATAATCAACTGATTCATATGTTGAGTCTTTATTTCCATCATTTTCTCCTGGTGGCAATGTTTCAATATCATTTTTTACATTATGCCAACCCGATAGATCTGTTCCCTCCGTTGTTGTTTTATACGTAATCGTATATTTACTTGTTGTTGATTCACTAAACGTATAATCCAAAAAAGTATGCTGCTGATTATCATCACTTGAAAAATCAGTTGGCGGTATGGGTGTCAAACCAAGTAATTCAGGTGTCACACTAAATGACCCTTCTACATATTTCTGATTTTTTGACATTTTATCTATAAGTCTGTAACCATTTAAATCTGTTACACCATCGCCAACTGTAATTGTATACGTAAATACAGTATCTTTTGTCCCATCCTCTTTGGTTGTTTCAGATTTCGTTACTTTTTTTTGAGTCACATCTCTTTTTACAGTAATTTTTGTTTCATCTTCTGGAGTATTTTTTGTGCCCTCCCAGTTCCAAGAAGCTTTATTGGTAATCTCACTGTTCCAACCAGTGTTCTCTACTGTAGTCTGATAAGTAACTTTATAATAATCTCCAGCTTTTATTTCTTTTCCTAAAGCTGCTTTCACATCTACTGTAAAGACTCCATTTTCTACAGTTACTGGCACCTCAATATTATCATTAATTTTAATCTTGCCGCCAATAATTTCTTGTCCTGCTCCTAAAGTATCTGTAAGTACAAGCTTGTCAAGATCGGCATTTGCTTTAAATGTTATTTCATAATTAAGTTTTCCATCAGCAGACCATACAACTCTTCCATCATCAGCTTGTTGTCCTTGTACCTTCTTAGAAGTTTCTGTTTTTACTTCTTCAAATTTGACAACTGTTTTATCGGTTATACCCGGAAATTCTATTTCTTTTTCTGAATCAGTCTTAATTACAGAAGAATCGAAACTGCAATTAAGCAAAAATGTTCCTTTAACATCAGAGGTGTGATTTTGTATATAGTTTGAATCTATGTATAAATATACTTTTCCATTCTTAACTTTATAAGTTCCTGCATTTGTGTTTCCGTCATAAATTATGCCTACACTATCCTCAACAATAGAACTAAACACTCCACCTTCAGCAGAGCTTAAGAGGCTGCTTATATCGTAAACCCATGTAGGATTATTTTTTGCAGTATCCAGCTTATCATCATCAATTACATATGAGAAAGCAAACTCTAATGTACCTTTTCGATTCACGTTTTCAACACTTGATGTTGCTGATACTGTAAGACCTCCAGCTTTCACCAGCTCTGTCAAATTAGCTTCTTTACCCGAATTATTTTCTTCTCCTGTTGATGGAGCCCCATAAGTCGTCACACCACCCACAATCGAAAAACTATCCTGAGTAAATCCCATAGAAGTGATCTCGCCGTCTGCGTTTGTGTTTATGTACTCGGTTACGACTTCTGCCTGACCTTCGTTGTCGAGATGGACAACGTCTTTATTTACGACGTCACCATCAACAGTGCTTTCCTGAATCTGTTTGAAGCTCATATCTACTTTTACGTTTCCGCTTTCTGGCTCAATCCGTTTTCCGTCGGCGGTCAGGAAATATACATCATAGAGTACATACTCTGCTGTAGTGTTTTTAGCGTTCAGTCCTAACTGGCTGCTCAGCTGGCTGTTGAATGCGGCTACAGCTGCATTGTAACGGTCGGTGCCAGGTGCAATGTAGTCAGCTTTGATTTCTGCATTCTGTGGAAGGTTTGCATCTTCCGGAGCAATTGCTGTGATCACTACACGACTGTCTTCGTATCTGAAAGAAGTCTTCGGTGCTTCTGTGGGAGTAGGTGTCGGTGTCTCGCTTGGCACTGCGCTTACTTCCGGAACAGGAGTTGCAGTTGCCTCTGCAGCCGGTGTATCGGTTACTTCCGGTGCTGCGGGAGCTTCGGTTACTTCTGTTGCTGGTGCCTCTGTCGGCTCTGCTGCAGGTGCTTCTGTAGGCTGCTCAGCTGGAGCTTCTGTCGGCTCCTGGGCAGGCTCTTCAGCAGGAGTTTCCGGTTCTTCCTGAGGTTCTTCTGGTTCCTCAGCAACCGGCTCTTCGGCTTCCGGTTCTGCTTCCTCCTCTGTATATTCTTCTGCTTCGCTTTCAGACGGGGTTGGTGTTGCAGTCACGTCCTCAGCGTAGGTATCGTCTGTTGCCAGAACAGTCAGACTGGACTGCTGGAATACCATAGATACCGCCAGAAGTATGGCAAAAAATGATTTCAGCCTCGATTTCTTTTTCATGGTTACGTCCTCCTTTTTAATGATCGAGTTTTCCTTTTTCATTAAGCTTTGAGTGTGGCTTTACAGGCAGAAGTGCCCAAAAACCCGTTTTCATCATCATATCACACAGTTTTTAAAGGGGCAATATTTGAGGTTGCTTAAAAAAATCCCTGTTTTCTGCTGTTTTACTAAGGAATCGGGCACTAACCGTCCCTTATTTTCGTGTTTTTATAGTGTGTATTTTAGTGTACTTGCTATTTTTTCGATTTTTTATTGAAAAAAGCACACATTTTCTCATTTTTTCTCCTTTCACCATACAAAAAACCACATTTTTACTTCATTTCTCTCCATCCAATTTTCAGCGTTTTGCACAATTTCAGTTCCTATTTTCTAAACTATATTCGCTCTGTTTTTCGTATTTTCTCATGGTGTATCTTGATGTACGGTTTTTCTCGTGGTATAATGAGTGCCAGAAAACCAATGTGCTTATGCAATTGACAAACAAAGAATAAGCAGCATCTTCATTTTCAAATGATAAAACCATACAGGAGGACACCCTATGTTTCTGAAAAAGACTCCTAAGGCAAAGGGAACTTACCTTGCCATCACCGAATCCTACTATGACAAAGAGAAGAAAGCCACCCGTCAGAAGACTATTATGGGGCTGGGGTATCTGGAAGATTTGAAGAAAGATTATCCGGATCCTATCAGCCATTTTGAGAAGGTGGTCTCGGATATGAACCAGGAGCGTGAAGATAAGAAGAACTCTGTGGTATATGTTGACCTTACTGCTACTCTCTCACCAGGAGAGCACTCTCTAAAAAATGTGGGTTATGGTGTTCTGAAGTATCTTTACAAGGAACTGCAGCTGGATATTTTCTGGCGTACCAAGACCTGGAATCTTTCTCTTACCTATAATATAGAAGAGATTTTTCGATATATTGTTATTTCCCGTATTCTTTACCCAAGCTGTACCTGGAATGAAGCGATTGAAAAAGGGCTCTATTTCGAAGAGCCAGATAGCATTTCCGAAGAAGACCTGGATTCTGCTTTGAATATTATGGTAAAATTTCAAAAAGATCTGCAGAAGTGGATTTATGAGCATTCCAGCAGCATCCTTTCCAGAGATGCCGCTTCTACCTTTTTGGACCACACAGACTATAATTTTTCCATTCCAGGAAGCATGCCTTCTGATTCACAGCCTAATGCCAGACGTACAGATTCCACCCTTCACCTGGATCTTCTCACGGACAGGAACGGAATCCCCATTGCGTATGACTTGTCTACCAGTGGTATTATGTTGAACCAATCTGTTTTCAATGCTGTGAAGCGACTAAAGAGGGATAATCCTAAGACTCATTTTTACAATACTGCGCCTGCACGTCCGGAGGAGGAACCTTTCATTTGTAATGGGATTCCAGCAGATGGATATATTTATGGTCTGCCTGTACACACTTCCAATGCAGAATTCAAGGATTGGGTTCTGAAGGATGGGTATCAGGAAATGAAGGTTTTGAACGAAAAATATCAGACCATCCCACTTCTTTATAAAGAGAGGATTTTTGAAGAAAGGGAAAAACAATTCGTTTACTATCATGAGCTTCAGGCCAGACAGCAGCGCCTTGCCAGGGAGTCTTCCGGACGACGTACCGGGTTGAAGCTGGACGGATATACCGCTATCGCTACGAATAACCTGGAGGCGGATAATCTTACTCCTTACCGCCTTTTCAGCGGACTTCGCCACATGGAGAGGATTTTCCGGGATTCCAAAAGCCAGTACGACTCTACTGCTACTTTCACCTGGACGCCCGATAAGATCAACGCCCATTTCGTGATCGGGTTTGTTTCCTTTACCTTAATGCGAATGCTGCAGGCGAAGCTTGATTTCCAGTTTTCCATGGAGCAGATCAGTACTTCTTTGCAGAGGTATAATTGCGTGCAGATTGCAGGAAATATTTATCAGTTTACTTATTATGATGAGATCCTGGATGCCTGTGAAAAGGCTCTGAAACTGGAACTGCATAATAAATACCGCAGCCAGCTCCAGATCCGGAGACTGCTGCGGTATTAAGAAATCTACAATATAAAATTCTAATTTATGTCAGGCTTATTTTAAGCCTGGCATTTTTATGATACCGTCTAATTTAAATCAGGTATCATTTTAACGGTCTGCACCCAGGCTTCCCTCTCCTGGAAAATGCAATTCGTACATTTCCCGGGCGGCGCGGGTGACGATTCCAAGCTCTTCTTCCAGCTTCAGTGTCTGTGGAAGCTCTACTGCGGTGTGGTAAATGTCGGCTTTCAGCTTATCCTTCGCCTGCTCGCTGCTCATCTTCAGGATGCCAAACAGGGTACTGTTATAAGCCTTATCGGACTCACTGAGCTCCATATAGGTCTTTACCATGTGGCAGCATTCTCTGTAAAGAAGGTCCTCGTAATCCTTGCCTTTGGCTCTCAGCTCCTGGAATTTCATCTTATCCAGCTGCTTCAGGATCTCCTTGCGGCCGCCGCGAACGCCCAGGAAGCGTTTGCCGCTGTCTCTGTTAAACTCCATCAGCATCCAAAGTGCAATAAAACCATCTGCGCGGGTATCTCCGCCCAGCTCAGACTTATCCTGATAACGGATGTCCCAAAGCTCCTTGCGGATCTTGTTCAGCTCTGGCTCCTCTCCTGCCTCAATGGACATGTTCAAAAGCGCCAGACGTTTAGCCGGGTCCGCTTCTCTGTAGTATTGTGTAATAGTTGGGGTATCCATAGTTTTCTCCTTTATGCTTCTTCGTAGGTCAGCTCTGTCTCAGCCATGGAAAGAGCTTCCTCAATTACTTTATCCATGTCCATATAGCGGTACATTCCAAGACGTCCGCCAAATAGCACGTTCTTCTCTTCTAATGCCCTGCGCTCGTATTTGTCAAAAAGCTCATCATTCTTCGGATTATTAATCGGATAATAAGGCTCCTTGCCCTTCTCCCATGCTGCCGGATATTCTCTTGTGATAACCGTCTTCGGCTGTGTGCCAAATTCAAAGTGCTTGTGCTCGATGATACGGGTATACGGCACCTCGTAGTCGGTGTAGTTCACAACTGCATTTCCCTGATAGTTGCCCATATCCAGAGTCTCTGTCTCGAAACGCAGGGAACGGTATTCCAGCTCACCGTAGCAATAATCGTAAAATTCATCGATCATACCGGTAAACAGGATCTTATCTGCCTGTGAGGTAAGCTCCTCTCTGTTTGTAAAGAAGTCGGTCTTCAGGCAAACCTGTACGCCCTCCAGAAGCTTCTTCACAATGCGGGTATAGCCGCCCTTGGGAATACCCTGGTATGGATCCTTGAAATAGTTATTATCGTAAGTATAACGAAGGGGAAGTCTCTTAATGATAAATGCAGGAAGATCCTTGCACTCTCTTCCCCACTGCTTGCGGGTGTAGCCCTCTACCAGCTTCTCATACACATCCTGTCCAACCAGCGCCAGAGCCTGCTCTTCCAGGTTCTTCGGATGGGTAATGTGCATACGGCTGATCTGCTCCTGGATCTTCGCCTTGGCTTCTGCTGGTGTCTTTACGCCCCACAGCTGGTGGAAGGTATTCATATTAAATGGAAGGTTATAGAGCTCGTCCTTATACACTGCGATCGGTGAATTAACGAAATGGTTAAACTCTGTAAACTGGTTCACATAGTCCCAGATTTCCCTCTTGGAGGTGTGGAAAATATGGGCACCGTACTTGTGCACCTGGATTCCTTCCACTTCCTCTGTGTAAATATTACCGCCGATATGATCACGCTTGTCGATCACCAGGCAGGTCTTGCCTTTCTTGGTGGCTTCATGGGCAAATACAGCTCCAAAAAGTCCGGCTCCTACGATCAAATAATCATATTTCTTCATCTTGTGTTGCCCCTTTCTGTGTGGGAATTGCAGAATTCATCTGCCTGTGTATGGTCCAACACCATTATTTAAAATTCACAGCCGCAGATTCTCGTCCTTTTCTGCCAGACGCTTCTATTAAAACGTCTTCCATTCCCGGCTAAAGATGTTATTATTATAACAAATTTTCAGAAAAAAAGGTAGCCCTTTCCATCTAAGGACTACCTTTTTTATAAAACTTTTATTTTTTGCGAATAATTACTTTGCAGCCACCTTATCGAATTCGTCTGTAATCTCTTTAGATGGAGCCTTAGTCGCAAGGCTGACGATCACGATCATCACCAGGCTGAGCAGAAAGCCAACAGCCAGGGAGTAAAGTCCGGTGTAGGTTCCAAGTGTCTGTCCGCCAACTAACGGGATGTAGTCCCAGATAATAACGGTAAGTCCACCGGTCACCATACCAGCAATGGCACCTGGAAGGTTGGTTCTTCTCCAGAACAGGGACATTACCACGATCGGCCCAAACGCGGAACCAAGACCTGCCCATGCATTGGAAACCAGTCCCATAATACTGCTGTCCGGGTTCCATGCAATGACAAATGCGATCACAGCGATCACAATAACGGTAATACGGCTTACTTTCAGGATTTCCTTAGAGTCCGCATCTTTCTTGATAAAGTTGTGATACAGGTCCTCAGACACTGCAGAAGCTGTTACAAGAAGCTGGGAATCCGCTGTGGACATGATTGCAGCAAGAATCCCGCAGAGAAACAGCCCGCCGATAAACGGAAGGGCAAGCTCTGAAGTAAATACCTTACGGATCATCTCAATAAAAACACTCTCAGAAGAAGCGGCACCGTTCTCTCCAAGAATGGTTGGAAGCAGATAAGCTCTTCCGATCACAGCGATTGCAAATGCAGCTGTCAGGGAAAGAAGATCCCATACAATGGCGATTGCCCAGGATTTCTTCAGTTCTTTCTCATTCTTAACTGCCATAAATCTTACCAGTACGTGAGGCATTCCACAATATCCAAAGCCCCATGCCAGCTGGGAAAAGATCTCAACAAAAGTATATGGTCTGTCCCCATTCATAAACGGGTTCAGATATGCTCCTGCGCCGCCAGTCACACCACTCTGGGAGATCAGGTCTGTAAGATTACCCGGAAGCAGGAAATACGCTACCAGCGGCACGACAAGAAGTCCAATGAGCATCAGGGTTCCCTGCACAAAGTCTGTTACACAGACCGCCATAAAGCCGCCCATAAAGGTGTAGCAGAGAATAACCGCAGCTCCAATAGCCAGAGCCACATGATAATCAAGTCCGAATACAGTATTGAACAGCTTACCGCCTGCTGCCAGTGCAGATGCTGTATATACCAGGAAAAAGATGACGATCACAATGGATGAGATCAGAAGCAGGATCTTTTTCTTATCACGGTAACGGTTCTCAAAGAACGCCGGAATCGTCATGGAATTGTTTGCCATGATGGTATATTTACGAAGTCTTCCGGAAATACATACCCAGTTCAGAACAGTTCCGATAAAAAGTCCTACTGCGATCCAGATCTGTCCGGAACCGAAAGAATAAATCGCTCCAGGCAATCCCATCAGAAGCCATCCGCTCATATCCGAAGCCTGCGCGGAAAGTGCTGCCACCCATCCGTTCAGTCCTCGCCCTCCAAGGAAGTAATCCTCTGAGCTGGAGGTCTTTTTCATGTAAACCGCGCCGATGACGATCATCATGGCAAGGTAGAACACAAAAGCAATCAAAATTACGACTGTTGTACCACTCAATTTTTTCTCCTCCTCTGTTATAAAATTTGCTGTCCCCGATTATCAGGACAGCAAAATAACATATTTCATACTTTACCACAGAAGAGTATGAAAGTGCAAGTGATATTACACATTTTTTCAAAATTCTCAGTCAAACTGCTGCCAACACACAGCAGGCTGGCCTCTAACCATGTTTTCTGGATTTCTCCGTTCCTTTCAAATAAACATGTTTAATATACCACAAGGCCTTCTCTTCGCCCTTATCGTTCAGGATCCGAAGCAGTCCCTCCAGTTCCTTCTTGGTCTGTGGATGCACAAACCACAGCTTGGGCTTGCTTTTCAGAAAATATTTCAAAGGCTGGTGATTGTCATAGGCATCTCCAAGATAGGTCCGTGACGCACTGATCCGGTCCATCACCATCTCTGCAACGTATTTCCTGGGCATTTTCGCGCCCATGATCACATGCTCCGGATCATTTATGGAATAATCCACCCAATGCTCGTAATGGTGCTTATTACGCCCCTTATGGTGCAGCCAGGCAGTAGATACGCCAATGTCCTCACGCTCTGCGTTATTAGGGCTTCTGTTTCCCTGATAATATTTGCACCCCACCAGAAATTCCGCCGGGGAATACTTGGAAAGGTCATGGAGAAGTCCCTGTTTGTAAAGTCCGATCTTAAAACAATAACGCATGACCATCAGCTTATGTTTGGTAATTGTTTTAAAGTGAAGCCACGGATGCATTTTCACCGGACCTCCTTTCCCTGTCTGCAGTTTCTGGCACTATATTGCCTGGTGCTTCTGCCTTAACAGCCTCCGCGTCTCTGGCAACCAATTTCTCAGCTTTCGGCAAATCTGCCGCCTTTGCTCCTGAATTTTCACCAGTCTTTTTGTTCCCTTCTAAAGGCATATTAACATTCTTTTTCCCCTTCGGCTTATGCTTCTTCTCCGGTTCTGGCTTCTTCACGCCCTTAAGCACAACCACAGTACGCGGTCCCACCTCCACAGCGCGCTCATAAACCAGCCCATTTTCCCCGTAAAATCCATCACAGGTCAGATCTCCGGTATCCATCACTTTCTTCCATTCCATGCCCTCTGGAAGTGTTGGAAGCGCCATATTCCGGATTTCCCAGTGGAAGTTAAAGCCTACATAAAGGAAATCGTCCTCTTTTCCATCTGGAAGCTGTGCATATTTGCCGCACAGCATCACGCCGATCATGCGGCTGGTGTTTTCCATATTGCAGAACCAGGCACGCTCTCCATGGAAAGACATATCTGGAAAACCTTTTCCAAGATAATCTGCCTCTTTCATGCTCTCATTCATATGAAGGACCGGATGGGCTTTTCGAAGGGCCACAGCCTTTTTTACAAAAGCAAGCATGCTGGCATTTTTCCGAAGTCCCCGCCAGTCGATCCAGCCAATGGGATTATCCTGGCAATACGCATTGTTATTGCCGCCCTGGGAATTGCCGATCTCATCGCCACCGTAGATCATAGGCACTCCCTGGGAAAACAACAGCATGGCAAAAGCAGCCCGCATCTGCCGCTCCCTCATCTGGCGGATCCACTGCTTCCGGCTCGGTCCCTCAATGCCGCAGTTCCAGGAATAATTGTAGCTGAAGCCATCGTTATTCCCTTCCCCATTTGCCTCATTGTGCTTGTAATTATAGGAAACAAGGTCATTCAGGGTAAAACCATCCTGGCAGGTGATATAATTGATCACGCCATGATCGTCCGGATTGTGACGGATACGGTACTGTACCGCCGGAACCATGTCCTCATCACTTTTCAGGAATCTGCGCATATCCTGAAGAAATCCCAGATTGTACTCTGCAAAATTGCGCCTGCCCTGCTTATGATTCTTATAAAGAGCAGCCGTATCCATTCCGTCTGCCATTACCTTCGTCCCTGCAAGCAGCCCGTCCTTCATGATCAGATCAAGAGGTGCCCCCTCTCCCAGAACGTGAAAACCGTCCACATGATAATTCTGTTTCCAGAATTGCAGAGCCCGAAGTGCCATCAAAGGATTGGCTTCTGCCGGAAAATACATCTCCATAATGCATCCGATCCCAGCCTTATGAAACGCCTTGATCATATCGCAGAATTCCTTATGGGGATCTCTGGTGGCACAATAAGCGCTTTTCGGGGCAAAATAATAGCCATTTCCATAGCCCCAGTAATTGATCTCATCCTTTTTCCCCTTCTGGGAAACCAGGCCATCCGGCTCTTTCTGCCGGGTTACTTCCATAAACTCATAGGCTGGCATCAGTTCTACCGTATTGATCCCAAGCTCCTGCCAATAGGGGATCATCTGGATCAGTCCCGAAAAAGTCCCCCGGAGTCCAGCTGGCATCTTGGACTGCCTGGTGTATCCTCTCACATGGACTTTGTAAAGGATCATATCGCCAAAATCTGTGTCCGGTGCCTTTTCCTCTTCCCAGTCATAGCCGTCTCCTGACCAGAAACCACAGCGTACCTTATGGGGATCCTCCGTCCACGCTTCCCCGAACCGCTCTCTTCCGCTGATCCGGCTGGCACAGGGATCCAGATAAATTTCTCCGTTAATTTTGAAATTGTATTCCAGGTTAGTTACGTTTAATTTCTTCATAAAGACAGAAAAAATCCGTCCAGTCCGGTATTTCTCATCCAGAAGGAGCTCATAGAAAGGCTCCTTTCCCTTTTTTCTATAAAGAAGCAGAAAAACTTGGGAGTCCTCTTCCGCTTCCACTGCAAAATTATATCCATCTGCCATCTGGGTTGCCCCAAGTAAAAGGGGATAACCAGATGTCACAACCACGCTCTTATTTCCCGGTATTGCCACTTTATAAGCCCTCCTGTCTTTGTCTGATGTCATTCCCTGCCCGGCAGCTGTACATTTCTTCACGCGGGCGTTTTAAAACTTCAGATCCAGTTCTACAGGACAATGATCCGATCCCATGATCTCACTGTGGATCTTCGCATCTTCCAGATTCTCTTTCAACGACGGAGAGGTGATAAAATAGTCAATTCTCCATCCGGCGTTCTTCTCTCTTGCCTTGAACCGGTAAGACCACCAGGAATAGGCGCCTTCCAGATCCGGGTAAAAATAGCGGAACGTATCAATAAATCCAGCTTCCAGCACCTTGGTAAAGCAGGCGCGCTCCTCGTCGGTGAAGCCGGCATTCATCCGGTTTGTCTTAGGATTCTTCAAATCGATCTCCTGATGTGCCACATTCATGTCACCACAGCAGATCACAGGCTTTTTCTCCTGAAGCTTCAAAAGATAAGCCAGGAAATCCCTTTCCCATTCCATGCGGTATTCCAGTCTGCGAAGCTCGGACTGGGAATTGGGGGTGTACACCGTAACCAGGTAAAAATCATCCATCTCGACTGTGATTACCCTGCCCTCTTTGTCATGCTCTTCTATTCCAAGTCCGTAGGTCACGGACAGTGGCTCTTTCTTCGTAAATACGGCAGTTCCGGAATAGCCTTTGCGGTTGGCATAGTTCCAATATTGATAATAGCCTGGAAGCTCCAGTTTCACCTGATTCTCCTGGCATTTCGTCTCCTGTAGACAGAAAATGTCCGCATCCAGCTTGGAAAAGCTCTCTTCAAAGCCTTTGGTGATGCACGCGCGGATTCCATTTACGTTCCATGATACAAGCTTCATGTTATTCTCCAATCTGTAAAAATTATGGTTACTGCTCACATATTTCACAATACTTTATGAAGCGGCGTATTATCTGTGAACAGTCATTATAGTCTTACACTTTCTTCATTATAACACAGATTTCCCTATTCACAAAACCTTATTTTTCTGGTACAATCTAAATACTACCCACGGGTAACATATAGACACAATTTTTAATAAAAAAAGTGAGGTACTTTCAATGAGCAATTTAGATATGACTAACTCTTGCAGCAGCTGTGGAAGCAGCTCTTCCTGCGGTGGTTCCGACTGCTCTACCTGCGGCGGATGCAGCACAGATGCGAACCAGCACAGCACCATTACCCTTACCATGGAGGATGATACCGAGGTAGAATGCGCGATCCTTACCATTTTCCCGGTAGACGCTAAGGAATATATCGCACTTCTTCCACTTGACGAAGAGGGACAGAACCATGATGGCGAAGTTTATCTGTATTCCTTCGCCCGCACCGAAACAGGTGCTCCAATGCTTTCCAATATCGAGAGCGACGAGGAGTACAATAAGGCAGCGATTGCATTTGATACTGTTTTACAGAATGCACGCGAGGCAGAGGCTGCTGGGAAACCGTTAGAATAAGACCGTCCTAGAGCATGTTTGAAAAGCTCTGAAAGTCTTAACAGGGTTTTCAGCCAAAATTCTAAGCATATAAAAGGCAGGTGTCTGTGATTGGTCGTTTTATCACATTCACCTGCTTTTATATTGATCTCTTATATTTGACTCTTACGCCTGGCTTACTACTTACGCTGGTGCATTCTATATCTGCCATCCAGCAGGACACCTCACACTACTTCGTGGTACTTCCAAACCCGCCATTTCTCACATCTGTCACATCATCATCCACGGTAATTCCATATTCCACGAAAATTCCCTGCATAAAGCCTGTATCTGCCTTTAATTCCACCACTTTTCCCTCATTGGTATCATTGGTCAGCTTGGCAAAAATGTGTCCTTCGTTGTCGGAATAGAAATAATCGCTGTCAATGATTCCCACTGTATTATTCAGCTGCAGACGGAATTTGAATCCAAGGCCGCTTCTTGGATAACATTTCAGCACCCACTCCTGGTCCATTTCCACACGGATTCCGGTAGGGATCTTGATGGTCTCTCCTGGCTTGATGGTAAAATCAGCCGGTGAAAAGAAATCGTAGCCCGCGCTTCCGGCTGTAGCACGTCTTGGAAGACGGATTCCCTCATATACTTTCTCAGCCTCATCTGCAGACACGCCGGAAAAAGCATCTATCCAGTCTGCAACAAAGCGCTCTTTACTTACCTTATGAAATTTCGCAATTCTCTTCATATTTCCTCCTGTAAATCAGATTCTGCACGCCTGTTAAACCATTATGCAGATTCATTTGATTTCTGAAATCCAAAACTATTTTTACATGGAATCTATCTGCAAGATATAAAGAATGCCGGGCAGATCTGTCCGGCATCCCCAATCTGCTGCTGTGCATTTCATACACAACAGCCTTGCATTTTATTCTTATTTTGCCTCTGCCGGAACGTCCTTGATGCTGAAGCTCATTCTTCCCATCTTGTCTTTTCCAAGGCAGATAACAGTTACTTTATCACCAAGTGTAAGAACATCCTCTACACGGTTGATTCTCTCCTTGCAGATCTTGGAAATGTGAACCATTCCCTCTTTGCCCGGTGCGAACTCAACGAATGCGCCGAACTCTTTGATGCTTACAACCTGTCCGGTAAGGATCTGTCCCTGCTCGAAGTCAGAAGCGATAATCTCAACCATACGCTTTGCTTCCTGCATGTTCTTGTCATCTACGCCGCAGATAGATACAGCACCTTCATCTGTGATGTCGATCTTAACGCCTGTACGCTCGATAATGGTGTTGATCGTCTTTCCTCTCTGACCAACAACATCACCGATCTTCTGAGGATCGATCTGGATCTGGATGATCTTCGGAGCATATTTTCCAACAGTTGTACGAGGTGCCGGGATACATTTCTCAATAACTTCGTTGAGGATGTACTCTCTTGCTTCCTTAGTACGTCTGATTGCTTCCTCTACGATCTGTCGTGTAAGACCGTGGATCTTAATATCCATCTGGATTGCTGTGATACCGTCATGAGTTCCGGCTACCTTGAAGTCCATGTCGCCGAAGAAGTCCTCAAGACCCTGGATATCAGTCAGAACGATATAATCGTCATCTGTGTCGCCTGTAACCAGACCACAGGAAATACCAGCAACTGGTTTCTTGATCGGTACACCAGCAGCCTCAAGGGACATGGTGGATGCACAGATACTAGCCTGGGAAGTAGATCCATTGGACTCAAAAGTCTCGGATACAGTACGGATTGCATATGGGAACTCTTCTACGCTTGGAAGTACCGGTACAAGAGCTCTCTCAGCAAGTGCTCCATGACCGATCTCACGACGTCCCGGTCCTCTGGATGGCTTTGTCTCACCTACAGAGTAGGACGGGAAGTTGTAGTGGTGCATATATCTCTTGCTTGTCTCAAACTCGTCAAGTCCGTCAATTCTCTGAGCCTCTGCAAGAGGTGCCAGAGTAGTGATGGTACAGATCTGTGTCTGTCCACGGGTGAACATAGCGGAGCCATGTACTCTCGGGATGATATCAACCTCTGCTGCCAGAGGACGGATCTGTGTGATCGCACGACCGTCTGGACGTTTGTGATCCTTCAGGATCATCTTACGAACGGTCTTCTTCTGATACTGGTAAACAGCCTCACCAAGAACTGCAAGCCATTCTTCTTTCTCTGCGAAAGCTTCTTTCAGCTTGTCTGTGATCGCTGCGATATTGTTCTCTCTTGTCTGCTTGTCATCAGAGAATACGGCAACTTCCATTTCTTCTGGAGGAACGATCTCTTTGATGGCATCAAACAGCTCCTGTGGAACTGCACAGGACTCATAGCTGTGTTTCTCTTTGCCGCACTCAGCAATGATCTGGTCAAAGAATTTGATGATCTCCTGGTTTACTTCGTGTGCCTTGTAGATGGCTTCGATCATCTGATCCTCCGGAACCTCGTTGGCACCAGCCTCGATCATGATAACCTTGTCTCTTGTGGAAGCAACTGTCAGCTGAAGGTCAGAAACATCCTTCTGAGCAAGTGTAGGGTTCACAATGAACTCTCCATCGATCAAACCAATCTGAGTTGTTGCACATGGACCATCAAATGGAATATCGGAAATGCAGGTTGCAAGGGAAGAACCAAGCATAGCCGGGATCTCCGGGTTGCACTCTGGATCTACGGACATAACCATATCTACCAGTGTAACGTCATTTCTGTAATCCTTCGGGAACAGAGGACGCATAGGTCTGTCGATTACACGGGAAGTCAGGATGGCATGCTCGCTTGCCTTTCCTTCTCTCTTATTGAAACCGCCTGGGATCTTTCCTACGGCGTACATTTTCTCTTCATACTCAACGCTTAACGGGAAAAAGTCAATTCCCTCTCTTGGCTCTTTGGATGCAGTTGCTGTAGCAAGTACGGTGGTGTCACCATAATGCATAAGTGCTGCGCCGTTGGCCTGTTTCGCAACACGTCCGATATCTACGGTAAGTGTTCTTCCAGCTAATTCCATGGAATAACTTTTGTACATGTCTTCTCTCCTTTTTTATATAAAATCTTGATCTGAAGCCACCCTGCACTTCTTCTGAAACCACAAATAGCTATTCTTCCGAAGTATAATGCGGCTCTTTTGCCTCTGCCACAACAGAAGTCCGAAACGACTGAAAAATACATTTGAGCATTGCTTCCGTAAAGAAAAATACTCCAGCTTCTTCAAATGTCCTTTTCAGAAGTCTCGGAAATCTTTATCTGCCAGGTCTCCCTTACAGACAATAGTGCCTCTATTGTGACATTTATCACTGTTCACAAAGGCTCCAATGCGGATCCATTCTGTGAGTAATCATAACTTTCTTCACATCTTAAAATAGGGCGGATGGATATCCGCCCTTCCGCATACTAATTATTTTCTTAAACCTAATTTCTCAATCAGTGCACGGTATCTTTCGATGTCTGTTTTCTTTAAGTAAGCTAACAGTCCACGTCTCTGACCTACCATTTTCAGCAGACCACGTCTGGAATGATGATCCTTGTGGTTGTTCTGTAAATGCTCAGTAAGCTCCTGGATTCTTGCAGTAAGGACAGCTACCTGTACCTCTGGTGAACCAGTGTCTCCCTCACATCTTGCATACTCTTTCATAATTGCTGCTTTCTTTTCTTTTGAAATCATCTTGATTTCCTCCTTATTATTCTTAATGGTCTCCCATGCAGGTGTCCTAAATAACAATCCTGTGGGGACGTAATCGCCGCATATTAAGAGACGGCCGGAGTGTCCAACCCCTGAATATGGGCTGCTTTCTTATATATGAAACAGGACGAAGCCTGTTCACACCTTGCCTAGTATAGCATACCCGCCAGATTCTGTAAACTATTTTTTCACATTTCTTCCCGATATTTTTTTCACTAATTTAGTAATAAGTTCAAAAATCGCGGCACAAATAGTTTCCATAAAATATTATTTTTCAACTGCCTCAAAATATCTCCGTCCATCCTCTGCATCTGCCAGAAGTCTGTTCTTCAATGCCTCAAGGGACGGAAATTTCCGTTCCGAGCGCAGGAACTTCTTAAAGTCCACCCGGCATTCCTCGCCATAAAGGTCTTCCTCACAATCAAAAAGATACGTTTCCACGCCGACAAAGCTCTCCCCAACTGTAGGCTTGTAACCGATGTTTGTGATCCCGTGATACACTTTATCCCCGAAATAAGAGCTTGTCACATACACGCCATTTGGCGGCAGAATCTTGGTCTTTGGCGGCACGATGTTGGTGGTGGGAAGCAGAACCTTATGTCCCATTCCCCTGCCATGTACCACCTGGCCTTCCACAAAATAATCACGCCCCATAAGGGATGTGACTTTCTCCATATTGCCTTTTTTCAGTTCTTCTCTGATATAGGTACTGCTGATCTTTCTGTGCCCATCCATTTCTTTGGAAAGGATCTCCACATCAAAGCCATACTTTTCTCCAAATTCCCTAAGAAGCTGGGGCGTGCCTTTCCGCTCAAAGCCGAACCGGTTGTCCTCTCCCACTACCACGTAGGATGCCCCAAGATCTCCCATAAGAATCTCTTTTATAAAATTCTCAGCCTTCATATGCCGGATCCGGTCATTTAACTGGCACTCTACCAGCACATCCACGCCAAG
Source organism: Blautia sp. Sow4_E7 (assembly GCF_052116245.1). Classification (NCBI taxonomy): domain Bacteria; kingdom Bacillati; phylum Bacillota; class Clostridia; order Lachnospirales; family Lachnospiraceae; genus Blautia; species Blautia sp. Sow4_E7. Next base: position 83,615 of record NZ_JBQKLL010000011.1, on the reverse strand, counting down.
CTTTTCCAGAAGGGAAGCCCGCTCCTGGCTGGTGAGGATCATATTGGAAGAAGCATCGATGGCAAAGAGAACAGCCTGCTCTCCAAGCTCCTTGCGCTCCCGGATCTTCTCAACCAGCTTCTGGTGCCCGCGGTGGATCCCGTCAAATTTTCCCATTGTCACTGCACAGTTGGCAAGCTTTGGAAACTCGCCATCTATCTTCAGGTATTCCATAATCTCTCCTGTAAAACCAGTTCTTGTTATTTTCTTCACAGTCTACCGCCATGAAAAATCATCAATATTACTGTTCACTCCGTGTTCAGCAATATCAAAACATCTTCACTGGATAATATTTCTTTTTCCCCTTGTCCCACTGAAAAATACCTGTAAAAGTTCCGTCACTGGCGTACATGCGCACCCAGCCCTCTTTGTGCTGGGGACTTACCAGATTGTCGGACAGCGGATTTCCATTTGCAAGAAGCCGGTCCCCGTAGGAATCCGCAGAAAGGGCGGGGTAATCAGCCAGCACCTCTTCAACCGGGTAGATCAGCTCCTGAATGGTCCCATCTGCCACAGCTGCTTCCACCTGGGCAAGTGTGTGGCTCTCTTCCAGAGTATAGCGGCCTACCTTTGACCGGAGCAGTTCCTCCATGCAGCCGCCGCAGCCAAGCTTTTCCCCGATGTCATTACATAAAGTACGGATATAGGTTCCCTTGCTGCAGGTCACCCTTATTTTCACCAGAGGAAGGTTCATTTCCAGAGGCTCGATCTCATAAAAGCACACCGGCCGGGCCTTTCTCTCTACAGTCTTGCCCTCTCTTGCCAGCTCATAAAGCTTCTTTCCGTTCACCTTCAAAGCGGAGTACATAGGCGGAACCTGCATCTGCTCCCCCACAAAGCTTTTCAGCACTTCTCTTACCTGCTCTTCTGTTACAGATACCGGCTTTTCCTCCAGAACCGTTCCGGACATATCCTGGGTATCTGTGGTGATTCCAAGGTGAAGCACCGCCTCATAGGTTTTCTCCTTATCTGTAAGAAGGTCTACCAGCTTGGTACCCTTTCCAAGAGCTACAGGAAGAACTCCCACAGCATCCGGATCTAATGTCCCCGTATGCCCGATTTTTTTCATGTGAAGGATTCCCCGAAGCTTGGCAACCACATCATGGGATGTGAAGCCTTTTTCTTTCTGAATTACAATGATTCCCTGAAATTCTGCCATTACTCTTCCTGTCCTAAAAGCTGTTTTTCAATCTGTTCTGAGATATTGTTGATCACGTCGTACATGGAGCCTGCCAGGTCACAGCCTGCTGCCTTTACATGTCCGCCGCCGCCAAAATATGCAGCGATCTTGCTTACATCCACTGCGCCATTGGAACGCAGGGAAACCTTGAACACCTGACTTTCATGCTCGTAAATGAACATGGCCACCTCAACGCCCTTGGTAAGGCGAAGCTGGCTTACGATTCCATCCAGGTCTGCCGGCTGCACACCGTAGAAATCCATATCTCTCATCTTCATATAGCCGACGATACATTTACCATCCAGAAGCATAATGCTCTCCGCCAGAACACGGCCCATTACCTGGTTCTGGATGTAGCTTTTCTGATAGAAGGATTCGTCAATAATATTGGAAAAATCAACGCCCTTTTCCATCAGGTCACCGGCAATACGCATGGTGTCCGGGGATGTGGAGGAATACTGGAAAACGCCTGTGTCATGGATCATTCCGGTATAGATTGCTGTGGCAATATCCAGATCGATCTTCTCTTTTTCCAGAAGGCTGTACAGAACCTCGCTGGCAGAGCTGATCTCGCCGCACACATGGTTCACATCTGCAAAGCCCGGGTTGCTGATATGATGGTCAATGCACACGGTCTTCTTCGCATTTGCAAAATGGTCTCCTGCTACAGCCAGACGGTCCAGTGCACTTACATCACAGGTTACAAAAAGATCATATTCCTTCGGCTCTCCTGCCTCATAGTGCACCTCATCCATGCACGCAATATGCCCGAATACCGGCTTTGGTTTCTCCAGATAGACATCTGTCTTGATCTGTGGGTACCAGGTCTTCATATACAGATAAAGCGCCATGCAGGAACCTACACAGTCACCATCCGGACGCACATGGCCTCCGATTCCCATGGTCTTAACGCCATCCAGAATTTCTTCAATTCTCTCCATTCCCTTCACCTCATTCTTCTTAGGAGCTGTCCTTTCTGCCAGCTGCATATTCTGCTGCCCGGCAGGCACACAGCCATTACTCTTCATCTACTGTTTCTTCTGTTTTTTCCTCAGTCTGGTCTCCAGTCTCTTTGGAATGATCATGCTCGATCACATCATCGATCAGTTTGGACATATTGACACCATACTCAATGGATTCGTCCAGTATAAAGCGGATTTCCGGAGTGTTGCGAAGATTCAGGTTCTTCGCAAGCTGACGGCGGATATAGCCCTCTGCGCTTTTCAGTCCTTTGATGGTGGACTGCTTGGATTCCTCCCTGCCAAGGACACTGATAAAAGCCTTGCAGGTCTTCAGATCCGGTGCTACTTCCACTGCCATTACAGAAGTCATTGGGTGGATACGTGGATCCTTGATCTCACCGCGGATAATGTTGCTCAGTTCTTTCTGAACTTCTGCATTGATCCTTGTATTTTTAATGCTGTTTTTTCTCATTTTCTTGGTCTCCTATATGAGTGCACGCACTCTGAAAAGCCGAAAACGCCTGTCAAAAGTGTTCTCTTCCCAGAGTATCGCCAACGGAAAATTGGGGGCAATGAACTTGCCCCCAACCGACATCTGCGATCACTACGCTCTATTGCTTTTGCAATCTCAGACATCAGCTTTCATTAATTTACGATACCGCAAACTAACAAAGTTATCCTAGCGTGGCACCTCAACCATAATATATGCTTCTACTTTATCTTCTTCCTTAACGTCATTGAAATCCTGGAATACAAGACCACACTCATAGCCTGCACGAACCTCTTTGACATCATCTTTAAATCTCTTAAGGGAAGCCAGCTCACCTTCGTAAATCTGGTCCTCACCTCTGGAAATACGTACCTTGCAGCCTCTCTGGAAAGTACCGTCAAGCACATAGCTTCCTGCGATCGTACCAACACCGGAAGCCTTGAACAGCTGACGAACCTCTGCATGACCGATTACCTTCTCCTCGAATACCGGATCCAGCATACCCTTCATAGCAGCTTCCACGTCCTCGATTGCCTGGTAGATAACTCTGTACAGACGAAGGTCTACGCCCTCCTGCTCTGCCAGCTGTTTCGCTGTGGTATCCGGACGAACGTTAAATCCGATGATGATAGCGTTTGATGTAGCAGCCAGGCTGACATCAGACTCATTGATGGCACCAACACCACCGTGGATCACTCTTACCACAACTTCCTCATTGGAAAGTTTTACAAGGCTCTGTTTTACAGCCTCTACAGAACCCTGTACATCGGCTTTGACGATGATCGGGAGTTCCTTAAGGTCACTGGCCTGGATCTGGTCAAACAGATTATCCAGGGAAAGTTTACCCTTAGTCTCCTCAAGAAGACGGTTCTTATTCTCGGAAACAAATGCTGCTGCAAAGTTCTTAGCCTCTTTGTCGTTCTCAAAGGACATGAGAACCTCACCTGCGTTTGGCACGTCACCAAGACCAAGGATCTCTACAGGAGTAGACGGACCAGCCTGTTTTACACGGCGTCCCTTATCATCCATCATGGCACGTACTTTACCATTGCATGCTCCGGCTGCGATGAAGTCTCCCACATGAAGAGTACCCTTCTGTACCAGAATGGTAGCAACCGGTCCTTTACCTTTATCCAGCTGAGCCTCGATAACAAGACCTCTTGCGGCTCTGTTCGGGTTGGCTTTCAGCTCGGAAACCTCTGCTGTTAAAAGGATCATCTCCAGAAGGTCATCAATACCTTCTCCAGTCTTCGCAGAAACTGGTACGAATGGAGTTGTTCCGCCCCAATCCTCTGGGATCAGTTCATACTCGGAAAGCTCCTGTTTTACACGCTCAATGTTTGCACTTGGCTTATCAATCTTGTTGATGGCAACAATGATCTCAACGCCAGCTGCTTTTGCATGGCTGATTGCTTCCACGGTCTGCGGCATAACACCATCGTCAGCTGCAACTACAAGTACAGCGATATCTGTGGAGTTTGCTCCACGCATACGCATGGCAGTAAATGCCTCATGTCCTGGTGTATCAAGGAAGGTGATCTTCTGTCCGTTAATATCAACCACATAAGCACCGATGTGCTGTGTGATTCCGCCAGCCTCGCCTCTTGTTACGTTTGTCTTACGGATGGCATCCAAAAGGGAAGTTTTACCATGGTCAACGTGTCCCATAACGCAGACAACCGGTGGTCTTGGAACCATTGTGGACTCGTCTTCCTCTTCCTCTTTCAGAAGTTCCTCAATTACATCTACTTTTTCTTCTTTTTCTGCAATAATGTCAAATCCAAGAGCGATCTCCTCTGCCTGATCAAAATCGATCTCATGGTTTACGGTTACCATCTGGCCTTCCATAAACAGCTTCTTCACAATTGCAGAAGGCTGCATCTTCATAGCCTCAGCAAGCTCGCGGATAGTAAGCTTCTCCGGAATTGTGATCTCCTTGATCTCCGGTTTCTTCTCTTCCTGCTTCTGCTGTGGAGCTGGTTTCTGAAGCGCCTTCGGGATTCTGGACATCTGATTTCTGCCGCCCTGGTTTGGTCTGTGTCCGCCACCGGAGGTCTTATCGAAATCTTTCTTCTTATTCTTGTTCTCTCTGTCACGCTCGCGCTTGCTGTCCTTGGATGTCTTGGTCAGCTCTGGTGTGAAGATTGCATCAGATCCGCCGCTTCTTCTTGCGCCGCCGGAACGCTGTCCGCCCTGTGACTTCTGTCCGCCGAAACGTCCCTCGCTGCGGTTGTCACCGTCTTTTCCTCCGAAACGTCCCTGGCCGCCGTTACCCTGTGGTCTTCCCTGGCCAAATCTGCCGCCATTTCCGTTTCCATTTCTGTTGCCGTCGCCCTGACGGAAGCCACGTCCGTTTCCGTCACCCTGGCGCGGTCCTCTGTTCTGGGAGTCGCCCTGTCTTGCAGGTCTTCCCTGGCCGTCGTTATTTCTGTTGCCGCGGAATCCGCCCTGGCCGCCATTGCCCTGTGGTCTTCCCTGTCCAAATCTGCCGCCGTTGCCATTTCTGTCACCGCGATTGTCACGGCCTTCACCCTGACGGAAGTTACGGTTATTTCTGCCATCACCGTTCTGGTAATTTCCCTGACGCTGCTGGTTTTCATTTCTTCCAGACTGTGCTGCCGGTCTTGCAGCTTCTGTCTTCGTTGCTGCCTGCGCTGGCTTTGCTGCCTCTGTCTTTGGTGCGCTTGCAGCTGGCTTTGCTACTGGCTCAGCCTTTGGTGCCTCTGTTTTCGGCGCTTCTGCTTTCGGTGCGCTCTGCGTCTTTACCGGCTCTGTCTTAGGAGCTTCTGCCTTCGGTGCACTCTGGGCTGGCTTTGCTGCCTCTGTCTTAGCTGCTGGCTGTGCCTGGGCTGGCGGACGCTGTGCAGTGGTACCCTGTGGACGAGGCTTTCTCTCTCCTGCCGGTTTCTTTCTGTTCTTACCGCCGTCACTTGCATTCTGTGCATGATATACGCGGATAATATTCTTTTTTTTCTTCGGTGCCTCTGCACCGTCGCCTTCTTTCTTTACTGACACTTTCTGCTCTTCTGTCTTAGGAGTCTCCAATGTTATTCCTTTCTCCTTTCCCGTATCTATAACTTTTTTCACTCTATTTCTTCTATTCTCTCTGTTTTGCTTATTTCTATCTTTAGCAGGCTCATGTGAATTTATCACCATACGCCATTCTCCCTTCACCAAACCAGGCCCTGACGCCGCTTTTGCCGGTTCACGGTCCGTATCACTTAAAAGCTCATTTCCGGGGAACATTTCAAAGCATTCCCTGGAACGCTTTTTCCTCTTTGGTTCAGGTATTTAGCACTCTTTTCCTTCCTCCTGCAGCACCTTCATAATGGCTTCTGCAAAATTCCAGTCCTGTACAGCCAGACTGGCGCGGAATTCCTTGCCCATGGCATGGCCTAAGGTTTCTTTATCGGAAAGGATATACAGGGGAACTTCATAGAATTCACACATGTTCCGGAATTTCTTCTTGGTATTCTCCGAAGAATCTCCGGCTACAATGGCCAGATATCCTTTGCCTGTCTTAATGGACTTTTCAGTGGAAAATTCTCCGCTGACTGTCTTGCCTGCTTTTGTTGCAAGTCCGATCAGGGACAACGCTTTATTGTTCTTCAATATGATCAAACTCCTTCTCAAGGCTCTCATAAACCTCATCCGGGATCGCTGCCTTCAAAGAACGCTCCAGTCCGTGATTCTTTCTGGCTTTCTCCAGGCATTCGCGGCTTTTGCAGATGTAGGCTCCGCGGCCGTTCTTCTTGCCTGTGGCATCCAGAATGATCTCATCCTCTGCGGTTTTCAATACCCTGATCATTTCTTTTTTATTTTTCATTTCTCTGCAGCCAGTACACTGGCGCATAGGGATCTTATTCTTCGTCTTCATTCTCTACCGCATCCTCAGTCTCTTCGGACTCTTCGCCGGCAGCTGCCTCTTCGCTATCCTGGGAAGCTTCTTCCTCAGAAGACTCCTCGTACTCCTCATCCTCGTAGTACTCGTCGTCATCCTCGTCATAATCATAGAAGTCGCCGGACTCTCTTGCCTGGGTTTCGCTCTTGATATCGATCTTAAAGCCAGTCAGACGGGCTGCAAGACGAGCATTCTGTCCTTCTTTACCGATTGCAAGAGAAAGCTGGTAATCAGGAACTACAACAAGTGCTGTCTTCTCGTCCGGATCTGCCATAACTGCGATTACCTTCGCCGGGCTTAATGCATTCTCGATCAGGATTGCCGGGTTCTCATCCCAGTTGATGATATCGATCTTCTCACCGCGAAGCTCGTTTACGATGGCGCTGACACGGGCACCGTTCACACCTACACATGCGCCAACCGGATCTACGTCAGGATCGTTGCTCCATACAGCCAGCTTGGTACGGGAACCTGCCTCACGGGCAATGCTCTTGATCTCAACAGTTCCGTCCTTCACCTCTGCAACTTCGGATTCAAAAAGACGTTTTACAAGGCCAGGATGTGTTCTGGAAACCAGGATACGAGGTCCTTTCGGGGTATCCTTAACTTCGAGAATGTATACCTTGATTCTCTCAGTCGGCTGGAAGGTCTCGCCCTTCACCTGCTCGTTCTCAGCAAGAACAGCATCTGCTTTTCCAAGATTTACGCTCACATTATGTCCTACAGCACGCTGTACAATACCAGTTACAACTTCCTTCTCATTGCCATGGTACTGATCGTACAGAACCTTGCGCTCTTCCTCGCGGATCTTCTGAAGGATGATGTTCTTGGCATTCTGTGTTGCAATACGGCCAAACTTGTCAGAGTGTATCGGCACCTTCAGGATATCGCCCACTTCTGCATTTGTATTCTGCTTCTGTGCTTCTACAAGGGAAATCTCTTCTGCCGGATCCTCTACGAACTCTACAACCTTGCGGTCTGCAAATACACTGAAATCACCTGTTTCTCTGTTGATGGTAACGTGTACGTTATCTGCTTTTCCGAAATGGTTCTTGTATGCCTGGATCAGAGACTGCTCAATGGCATCCAGCAGAGTTTCCTTGCTGATATTTTTATCGCGTTCCAGTTCATCCAGAGCACCCATTAACTCCTTGTTCATTTTCTTATTTCCTCCTTTTTGCCTTCCAGTTTAATCGCTCATTTTTGTTACCAGTGTCAGTAACCTTAGAACTCAATCGCCAGACGTACCAGTGCGATGTCCTTTTTGTCAAAAGTACGTGTAGTACCTTCTTCGTCTATGGTCACACTGTTATTATCATATGCTGTCAATTCACCACAAAATTCTTTCTGTTTCTCGATTGGCCGGTAGGTTCTGATCTCTACCAGTTTCCCAATGCTTCTGGCAAAATCTTTTTCCTTCTTCAGCGGTCTGTCAAGTCCTGGAGAGCTGATCTCCATAATGTAGCTGTCCTCGATAAAATCATCTTCATCCAGCTTGTCGCTGAAAGCGCGGCTTACTGTCTCACAGTCATTCACTGTGATTCCGCCTGGTTTGTCAATGTAGCCACGAAGGTACCAGGTTCCTGCTTCCTTCACATACTCTACGTCTACCAGTTCGAATCCGTTGCTCTCTACGATCGGAGCCAGCATTGCTTCTGCTTTCTGTTCATACTCTTCTTTTCTGCTCATTTTTCCCACCTGCCTTTCTAATCTGGAACTGCCGCCAGCTGCATTACTCCGCGTAGTGACGCGCGAAAAAGCAGCATATCTTCCCAGAATTTCCAGCTGCAAATTCCAGTCTCGCCCTTATCAGCAAAAAGAGTGGGCTCACGCCCACTCCTTAAGTCAACAAGTTCTGATTTCCTACATTCTAACACCTTTAAATCTAAATTGCAAGGGCTTTTTATCAGAAAGTGCCCATTTTACGGGCTTTTAACCCTTTTCACCCCTTAAATTCTCGGTTTCGTACCCTTGGTATCACGCTTTGCAAGTTTTACTTTATTTAAAACATATGGCTTATCGTGATACTGGATGGTGTATTCCTGGCGGGGTTCCACCAGATATGCATGCTCCAGCACATCTCCGTCCCCAAGCTTCATGCCCCTTACACCTACAGAGGTTTTCTTCATGGTGGAAACGTCTGTTTTCAGAATACGAAGGAAATAACCGTTCTGACTCTGGAATACCACCTGCTCCATCTCATCTGCCGGACCTACGAAGATCAACTGATCCTCATCTCCTAACTTGGTAGAAGCAATGGTCCTCTTTGCCACATCAAACTCCGCACCAGCCACCAGCTTACACATGGAAGTCTTTGTGACAAACAGAAGGGTAGATAATTTCACCTGTCCTACAGGTGCCACGTAAAGGATCTGCTCCTGGCTGCTGTCGTAATTACTTAAGTTATCTGCCGGAGTTCCCTTATCGCGGAAACGCACCAGCGGAATATCCGCCACTTTAATGGAGTGCATCCGTCCCATATCTGTAAAAATGCAGATCTTATCCGTATTCATACAGGTAAAGATAAATTTATTCTCTGCATGGGCAGCCTCTTTGTTCCGCTCATAGGCATTCTTGTCAATAAGACGCATATAACCGAAGCGGTCCATAAGGAAGCAGACCTCTGTCTCCTCCATCTTCTTCTCTTCATAAACGGCCTCTTCTGCGTTCTCGATCACCGTTCTTCTCTTGGTGCTGTACTCTCTCTTGATTCCATCCAGCTCTGCAATGATCACTTCGCACATGGAATCATAATTATTTAAAATATCTTCATAAGAAGCAATATTCTTCATGGTCTGGTCATATTCTGCCTGAAGTGCCTCGATTTCCAGTCCGATCAGACGGTACAGACGCATTTCCAGGATGGCTGTAGCCTGATTCTCTGTAAATTTCAGATTCTTAGCGGCTTTCTCGCTGGCTTTGGACTTGAATTTGATGCCCTCTGTCACACCCTCTACCAGACATTTCTTTACCTGGTCACGGCTCTTGCTGCCCCGGAGGATCTCAATGATCAGGTCGATCACATCACAGGCTTTGATAAGACCTTCCTGGATTTCTTTCTTCTCAAGCTCCTTGCCAAGAAGGGTTTTGTACTTGCGGGTGGTGATCTCAAAGACGAAATCCACGTGATGCTCAATGATCTGCTTCAGGCTTAAGGTCTCCGGACGTCCATCTGCAACAGCCAGCATGTTTACACCGAAGGTGTCCTCCAGTCTGGTTTTCTTATAGAGCATGTTGGTCAGATTCTCTACATCTGCATCTCTCTTTAATTCCAGTACAATACGGATTCCCTCCTTGGAGGACTGGTTGGAAATGTCCACAATGTCCGTGGTCTTCTTGGTTTCCACAAGGGAAGCCACGTCATTAAGGAATTTTCCAATGTTGGCACCGATCATGGTGTATGGGATCTCGGTGATCACCAGCTGCTGGCGGCCGCCTTTTAATTTCTCCACTTCCACCTTGCCGCGAAGACGGAGCTTGCCGCTTCCGGTCTCATAAATATTCAGAAGGTCATCTTTATTTACCACAAGGCCGCCGGTAGGGAAATCCGGGCCTTTCAGGTAACGCATCAGACCTTTTACACTGATGTCATTGTTCTTAATATATGCTTTCACCGCATCCACAACCTCTCCAAGATTGTGAGGCGGAATGCTGGTTGCCATACCTACGGCGATACCATCCGCACCGTTTACCAGAAGGTTGGGGATTTTTACAGGAAGCACCTGTGGTTCCTTCTCTGTCTCGTCGAAGTTTGGCATAAAGTCTACTACATTTTTGTCAAGGTCAGCCAGAAAAACCTCCTGGGTCAGCTTCTCCAGCCTTGCCTCTGTATATCGCATGGCAGCTGCGCCGTCGCCTTCAATAGATCCGAAGTTTCCGTGGCCGTCTACCAGGATCTTGCCTTTCTTGAAGTCCTGTGCCATTACAACCAGTGCTTCGTAAATGGAGCTGTCCCCGTGAGGATGATATTTACCCATGGTATCGCCCACAATACGGGCACATTTACGGTATGGGCGGTCATAACGGATTCCCAGCTCATACATATCGTACAGGGTTCTTCGCTGTACCGGCTTCAGACCGTCACGGACATCGGGAAGTGCCCTGGAAATGATAACGCTCATGGCATAATCGATATAGGATTTTTGCATCACGTCCGCATAGTCCGTGGCAATTACATTCTCCTGTTTTGTTTCCATAATCTATTTTCCTTTCTAAAACCGGAGTCTGGTTCTCTGTTCTTTCACGCCTTCTGCACTCAGAGATTTCATCCAGATTCCAATTTTCTTCTTAAACATCCAGTTCTGCGTCTGTGGCGTGCTCGTAAATAAACGCCTTTCTTGGCGGCACGTCGCTTCCCATAAGGATCTCGGTCACGCTGGAAGCCATACGGGCATCCTCGATCTCCACACGCTTCATTCTTCTGGTCTCAGGATTTAAGGTAGTCTCCCAAAGCTGCTGGGCGTCCATTTCTCCAAGACCTTTGTATCTCTGGAGGGTAAAGCTGCCTGGCTTGTGGCTGCGGCGGTATTTCTCCAGTGCTTTGTCATCATACAGGTACTCTTCCGCTCCCTTCTTCGGCATTACTTTATAAAGAGGCGGCATTGCAATATACACATGTCCCTCATAGATCAGCTCCGGCATAAAACGATAGAATAAAGTAAGCAAAAGTGTGGAAATATGGGCACCATCCACGTCCGCATCCGCCATGATCACGATCTTGTCATAGCGAAGCTTGGTGATGTCAAAGTCATTTCCATACCCTTCGGAAAATCCGCAGCCAAAGGCATTGATCATGGTCTTGATTTCTGCGTTTGCCAGAACCTTGTCAATAGTAGCTTTCTCCACGTTCAGGATCTTACCGCGGATTGGCAGAATAGCCTGGTAGTTACGGTCCCTGGCAGTCTTTGCAGAACCACCGGCGGAATCTCCCTCTACGATAAAGATTTCACAAAGAGAAGGATCCTTTTTCTCACAGTTCGCAAGCTTGCCGTTGGAATCGAAGGAATATTTCTGCTTGGTGAGAAGGTTGGTTTTGGCACGCTCCTCTGTTTTACGGATTTTGGCAGCCTTCTCAGCGCAGGATAAAACGGTCTTCAGGGTTTCCAGATTACGGTCAAAATAGAGCACCAGCTGTTCAGACATTACTTTACCAGTGGCGCGGGCTGCATCCTGGTTGTCCAGCTTGGTCTTGGTCTGGCCCTCGAAACGGGGCTCCGGGTGCTTGATGGAAACTACTGCTGTCATTCCGTTACGGATATCTGCGCCGGTGAAGTTGGCATCTTTTTCCTTCAGGACACCAATCTCACGGGCGTAAGTATTCATTACCGTAGTAAAAGTGGTTTTAAATCCGGTGAGATGGGTTCCGCCTTCTGCATTATAAATGTTGTTGCAGAAGCCAAGTACGTTCTCGCGGAACTCGTTGGTGTACTGGAATGCCACTTCCACCTGTATCCCATCTGCCTCACCTTTCAGATAAACTGGCTCATGAAGAGCTTCGGAATTATGGTTCAGGTCTTTGATGTAGCCTACGATTCCGTCTGGCTCATGGTAGGTAATGTCCTCCGGGGTATCCCCGCGAAGATCCATAAAATGGATTGTCAGGTTGGGGTTCAGATAAGCAGTCTCATGAAGACGGCTCTTTACCTCTGTGGAAGAAAACCTTGTTTTCTCAAAAATCTCCGGGTCTGGAAGGAAGTTGACACAGGTTCCGGTCTGTCTGGTCTTGCCAAGCTTTGGAAGAAGTCCCTCTTCCAGCTCAATGGTGGGCACACCTCTCTCATAATGATCGTGGTGTACAAATCCGTCACGGCTGATCTTAATATCCAGATAAGTGGACAGGGCGTTTACAACAGAAGAACCAACGCCATGCAGACCGCCGCTTGTCTTGTAGGCGGAATTGTCAAATTTACCGCCAGCATGAAGGGTGGTAAATACAAGACGCTCCGCAGATACGCCTTTGGCATGCATATCTACCGGAATTCCTCGTCCATTATCGGTAACGGTACAGGAGCCATCTTTCTCCAAAATTACCTCTATATTTGAGCAGTAACCAGCCAGGTGCTCATCTACTGCATTGTCCACGATCTCATAGATCAGGTGGTTCAGACCTTTTCTGGATACACTTCCGATGTACATTCCCGGACGCTTCCGGACAGCCTCCAGTCCTTCCAGGACTGAAATACTACCGGCGTCGTAAGTGTCTTTCTTTGCCATGGTGTTAATTCCTTTCTTAATATCATTTCTTTCAAGCTCTGCTGTCTCATTTCAGCCATCATTCTCCTGTATCAAATTGCTGCTCATTCCGTTCGCAGCAGCTCGTTTTTGATACATGTCCAAATTCCAGCATTTATTTCAATGGTTATGAAAAGCGGACATACTCGTCCGCTTTCTCCACTTTCTTATGTTCAAACATTCGTTCTATATCATACCCCAGTTTATGGTATTTTTGCAAGTAAAATTTCCCTTTTGTATTTTGTACAAAATTTTTCAATATGGGAAACCCACATATTTCCTGGCTTTTTTCGAAGTTTTTCAAATTTTTTGCAAAAAAATAAAAAAAGTGCTTGCATTCTCCCGGAAAGTAAGATATACTAAGCAAGTCGGTTGACAAGGCCAGTTGGTCAAGGGGTTAAGACGTCGCCCTCTCACGGCGAAAACACGAGTTCGATTCTCGTACTGGCTGCTTTATTTTCCGGCAAATTGAATATATATGTTAAGCGAACCGCTTACATGGCCAGTTGGTCAAGGGGTTAAGACGTCGCCCTCTCACGGCGAAAACACGAGTTCGATTCTCGTACTGGCTGCTCTATTTTCTATAAATTGAATATGTATGTTAAGCATACCGCTTACATGGCCAGTTGGTCAAGGGGTTAAGACGTCGCCCTCTCACGGCGAAAACACGAGTTCGATTCTCGTACTGGCTGCTAGAAACTTCCGAAGTGATTCGGAAGTTTTTTTGTATATAAATAAACTCTATCCAAAAATATTTTATAATGAGCCAAACATACTTTGGGAATTTAGCTCATAGCTCGTATAAGCACAAGAAGCCATAAACATATTTCCGCGTCTGCTCATATGTCTATGACTTCTTTTCTTAATTCTGCGCTATTTTGGCTTTATTACTGCTCTGCTGTTCTTTTTCACCAGAAGAGGCAGCTGTTCAGTATTTTCATCGTTACCAGAATTGATTATTTTACTGTTCCGGCAGATGTGCTTTATTTCTTTACTGTTACAACGCACTTCTTTGTAATATTCCCAGCCTTCACGGTAATGGTTACGGTTCCAGCTTTCTTTGCAGTTACTTTGCCTTTGCTGTTTACAGTGGCAATCTTCTTATTGGAGCTGCTATACTTGATGGTTGCTTCTGCTCCGGACGGGGTAAGCTTCGCCTTGATGGTGAAGGATTTGCCCTTCTTTAATGTCTTGGTGGCTGGTACGCCGGTCATGCCGGTTGGGGCTTTCTTGGCTACTTTTACCTTGACATTCTTGGTTTTCTTGCCAGATTTTACCTTGATGGTAGCTGTTCCGGATTTCTTGGCTGTGATCACGCCATTTTTTGTGACTGTGGCAACCTTTTTATTGGTTGAAGTGTAGCTTACCTTGTTTAAGCTGGTGACTGGGCTTACTACTGGTGTCAGTTTCAGCTTCTCTCCTGTTGTCAGGTTTACAGTAGATGGAACAGTGATAGAAGAGGTTGCAACTGCTTTCTTCTGAACCACTACCGTCACCTGTGCGGATGCACCGCTGGCAAGCTTCACAGTGATCACGGTAGTACCAGCTTTCTTAGCTACTACATTTCCGCCGCTGATTACTGCGATAGATGGCTTGCTGCTGGTGCAGGCTGCTGCATTAATGGAATCACCTGTTGTGAATCCGGTTACCAGTTTGCCAAGGGCCACTTTCTTCTTCAGCTGAAGCGGCACTTTCGCAGATACCACTTTTATGGTTCCATTCAGTTTCGCTACCACTGCTGTCTCTGTCTTACCACAAACCTTACAGGTTCTGGTCTTCACACCTGCTGCCAGAACGGTCGGAGCCTTGGTTACGGTGTACTCGCCAAAGCTGTGCTTTCCAGTTGCCGGGATTGCAGTCGCTGCGTCTTTCTTACCGCAAACACTGCATTCTTTATGCTGGCTTCCTGCTGCTCCGCAGGTTGCTGCTTTGTCAATCTTGGTTACCATGTTGTGTTTTCCAGTTGCTGGAATTGTTTCTTCCTTGGTCTGTCCGCATCCAGTACAGGTGTAGACCTTTGTACCTGCTTTTGCACAGGTAGCTGCGGTCTTCACGGTACCTGCATTCCATACATGTTTGTGGACATCTTCTTTTACAAAACTTGCTTCCATCAGGAAGGACTTTGTGCTGTAAGAGTCATTACGGCCACATTTCAGATAGTAGGTTTTTCCTTTTTCCAGACTATACTGCACATTAAAGGATCTGTAATAATAGCCATCTACATTACTGCTGGTCAGTTCATTCATCTGGGCATCATACAGGCTTGCATAGGTTGACATGCTGCTCATAGCCTGGAACTGCCAGATACCGGAACGATCTGGTACAAATTTATAATATTTGTACATACCTGCTAATTGAGTGGAAACTCTCGTTCTTTTTCCTGCTGTAAGTGTAATAGCTGTCTCTGGCTCTGCAGCAGTCTTTTCTTTTAATTCCTGTGGACCTACCACAATTTCAATTGTTGAGACACTTCCATAATCATCTGCAACATCACAGCAATATCTTCGAAGCTCATTAATAGCGTCTGTGGTATAAGAAGACTTGTCACCATTTGCCAATTCTGTCCACATTGAATCTCCATTTGGTGTAAACTGATACCACTTATAAGTCATCTTCTTACAATTTGCCCCTGCTACTGCATTTGCAGACAGAGTTGCAGCTGTGCCTTTTGGTACCCATACATTTTTAATGCTGCTAAAACTAATATCCGGTTGTCCATATACATCGAACCATACATAAGCAGAATTATATCCATCCGATACTTTGCACCTATAAGATACAGACTGCTTTTCTACGCGTTTCACTGTATAAATACTTCCATTTGCGTCCGTAATCCTAGTCCATACATCCTCATCGTTATTATTCCTAAAATACCATTCATAGCTTAAGTCGTAATTAGACTTTGCGGATACTTTCAGCTGAACATTCTCAGTACCAGTTTTTACGACAATAGGCTGGATCTCATCTGTATCTATAACGAAACCGCTCTCTGGATTAATATAAAAATATTGTTGCCTCCAGTCCTTTCCATTAGATACTTCACAATAATAACTCGTCTCTTTTGTTACATTTTCGACCTTATAAGATGCAGTATTTGCGCCATTTACAGATACATATTCATTTTCATCTTCATCAACAACGCGGAACCATTGATATGTAAGTTCTTCGCCTTGTGCGCCAGTAATGTCAGTCGTTAAATTAACGTTTTCTCCTAATTTCACAGTCATCGTCTTCGTTTGTCCTCCAGAAAGGCTAGAAGACCTTCTTACTGTGAACTGCTGTTCCGCTGTCGCTCCATTGGAACCGGTTACCTTACACCGATAGGTTTTTTCAGAATTCTGTACCTCAACTTCACAAGTTGGAGAAGCAGCACCTTGAATAGGCTCAAGTTCAAAATACTCATTCTCAAACTCATCATATTTCCAGGTTTCCACATACCACTGATAGGTCAGATTTACTCCGGTTTCCGAAACAGCTTCCGCATCAAGCACTACCTTGCTGCCAACTTTGCCTTCTTTATAAGTTTCTGTCTCCTTAAATACAATACAGGAATCAATTTCCACATGGAACCATACTTCTTCAGTACTTTTGCTGTCTTTAATGCGACAATAATAGTTTGCATCGCCCCACAAACTACCCGTTGCCAGTTTTTCAGCATTTTCACCTTCCAGCGGTTTGTAGGATCCTTCTTCATTTGCTTTATACCACTGATAACTAAGTGCTTCACCTGTTACAGATGTAGCGGAAACTGACAGTTCCAATGCCTCACCTGGATCAATTGTTAGTCTTCTTCCTGTAGCGCCTACAAAAATACGGCGTACATGAATTTCAAAGCTAATAATGAAACGATTTCCATAACCATCTGTTACCCGGCAAGCATATGATTGATTTTCTTTTATATTCTCAATTGTATAATTGTTCTGATTCACACCTGGAATTATTTGTTCATCCTCTTCATCATCACATACATACCATTGATATGTCAGTTCAACTCCTGGCTTTGCTTTAGCTATGACTTCCATTGTAACAGATCCGTCATAATCTACATCAAATTCTGTCTGGGTAGCACTATAATCAATTTTTAACCCAGAATCTATCTTGAGATTAAAAATAACATACTGCTCTTCGTTTCCATCAGAAACACGGCAATAATATTCTGCATTTTTCGTTATATTTTCAACCTTCAGGCTGGCTTTATCTTTGTTCCCTTCGATTTCTTCCCCATCGCCTTCCTCATTTCTACGGAACCACTGATAAGTCAGTTTATCTGTCAATTTGGAAGAAGCAGAAACCTTTAATTCCACAGTAGCATTTAAATCAACTTTTATATTCTGCTCAGTCTCTCCTTCAATTTGCAGGCTCTTCACATTTATATCGAAATACTCATCCAAACCATTTCCATATGGATCTGCTACAATACATTTATAGCGAACACTGCTATTTAATGCTCCCGTTGTAAATTCGGCTCCTGTTGCCCCGGAAATTTCAACCCATTCCTCAGTCTCGCCATTTGGTTTCCATTGATACCATTGATAACTAAGAGCCACTCCTTCATCGGCGCTTATAGTAGTTTTCAAGTTTTTGCTTTCGCCAGCCTCTATTTCATCCAAATGACTTGAATAATCCTCGTCTTCATACTTAAGCCCGGAATCTACACTTATGGAAAAATACTCACCACATTCGTAACCGTCATCAGAAGTCAAGCAGCAATAAGTTTCCCTCTCAGTAACATCATCCAAGACAAATGTAGACTGGTCAGCACCCTCAATCTCTTCATAGTCATATTTTTCTTCATTCCACTTTTTCCACTGATACTTAAGATCTTTTCCAAGCAGTGAATATGCCGCAGAGTTCAGGACTGCCTGTCCATGTGCCTTAACAGATACGTCTTCATAACGATAGTCCTCATCTTCACTGTTTTCCAGGGCAATCGTTTTTACTCTAACGCCATAATTCTCATATTGTGAGAACCCATCTGTATCAGTTGTAACACAATAATAATTCCTAGACTGCACAGCACTTTCGATTACAAGTACAGAACTGGTTGCTCCTTCTATGGGAACCATGTCCTCACTTCCCGTGTTCCAGTCACTTTCATACCACTGATAGGTCAATGCCGAGCCATCTGTAGAATAAGCCTCTGACGTAAGTTCTACACGGTCATAAAGTTTTACATTCGGCCAGTGGTCTGTATTATAATTAACATCTATGCTCTCTGGTGAAACCAGATTCTCTGTTTCCTGCGGTTCTTCCGTTGCCTGGAAATCTGACTCTGCTCCGGCAGCACCCTCGTCAGATGTAAATCCATCTTCCGCATCTGCGCTTTCAAAAGCATCCGCTCCAGCCCCGCCCGCGTCCGATGCAGCCTCTTCTACTGCAAATCCGTCAGCTGCGTCCCCACTGCTTTCCACTTCCGCGCTGATTTCATCTCCAGCTATAAATCCGTCTGTTTCTTCCGCAGCACTGACCATCAGGCTGTTTGCAGGAAGTGAAGTCACGGTCATAGCCAGCGCCATAAACAGTGCTATTCGTTTTCTCTTCATGTGTATTCCTCCCGTTTATTTTTTCGATCTACTGCTGTGCAGCAATCAATTATAAACTAATTTTAACGGATTTTATCTATATTTTCAATTAAATTCTGTGCACTTTTCATCCAATTTTAATAGGTTGTTTTTGTAAATTTTCACTAATTTATTCTTTCGGAAGTGCAATTGATGATAACAATTATTATCGTCGTAAAAAAATACGAGCAGTTTACACTGCCCGCATTTTTCTGCAAATTATAAATTATTCCTCGCTCTTCTGACAAAGGCATGAACGTACTCAATCTCGATTATGTTTATCAGGAAGAATGGGAAGCCATTTATTTCCATCATCATATGCACTCTTATCAGGAATATCTGACCAAGTATCCCAATCTTTACCACCTGCAACAAACATAAAATAATTTCCCTTTATATCCCGATAAACCTGACCATACCTTATATTTGTAAACTTATTATATTCGGGTTTTAAATTAGAGTCATCCCAGGCATTCTTAATCATATCCTCTCGAAATGGAGGAAATTGCATAGTTGCATTGTTTTCAGGATTAAAACTATCCTTAATATCATGCTGACCAGGATCTTCGCAGATATATATCTGACCTTTATATCTATATAATTGACCTCGTTTATACCAACCATCACTCGTCGGCATATCCACAACATCTTCCACGAATTTCTCATAGATTTCACCCGGTGTTAACGTTGTTCCCCCATCACTATCGCCTGATTCAAATCCATCAGATGAACTGCCATCCCCCGATACACCTGTATCGGTTCCTCCAGTCCCTATTTCATCAGTACTGCCGCCTCCGGTTCCTGTTCCTCCGCTGCTGCTTCCGCCAGTTCCAGTTCCTCCAGTACTACCTCCTCCAGTTTCGGTTCCTCCGGTACTACTTCCGCCAGTTCCGGTTCCTCCAGTACTACCGCCTCCGGTTTCGGTTCCTCCGTTGCTGCTTCCTCCAGTTCCGGTTCCTCCAGTACTGCTTCCGCCAGTTCCCGCTCCGCCAGTACTGCCGCCTCCGGTTCCGATTCCGCCAGTATTGCTTCCTCCGGTTCCTGCTCCGCCAGTACCGCTTCCTCCAGTTCCGGTACCTCCGCTGCTTCCTCCGGTACTGCCACTTCCGGTTCCATTCCAGTTTAACGTAACAGAATCTGTCTGCGGATTATAACTTACCTCACAAGAGCCCTTTGCCTTTGGTTTTCCAATCCAATGAGCGGTATCCGTAGAAGACACCCCCCAATGCTTAATTCTGCCGAACTCTGCCAATCATCTATCTCCTGATGCAACGGAGAAACAATAACAGAATATCTTCCATCAGCCTTACGTATAACCTGTGAAGAATCTTTACTATATGTAATGCTGCCATCTCCAGTTATAGCCGCCGTCATAACTTCCGCGTAAGCAGATCTTACGTCCGAAAGATCTGTTGCTTCCCGGGCCTTTTCTAACTGAGTTGTAAATATTGGAATAGAAATTGCAACCAAAACTGCAATAATTGCCACAACAATCAACAATTCTGCTAAAGTAAATCCATTTTTCCCTTTATATTTCTTTCTCATAGCTGTTCACTTCCCGTTTATCTCAAGAGATTTCCCCCAAAAACAGCTTCGAAATCCAAGCTGCCGTCTGGGTTTTCTATAGTAAATAATACCATAAGCACTTCCTAAAATCTACACAAAAAAGCTGTCGTTTTACCAGCACTTCGCACTAGGCGTAGCCTGTAAAGCAACAGCTTTCCTACTATTTCTTAATTCAGTTCAAGTCTTTATTCTTCCGTATCCTCCGCCGGTTCTGCGGGGATAAAAACGCGGGAGTTTTCGTGTTTTTCTTTTTGTTTCAAAGCATTGGCCCTCTCAGTGGCTTCCTTGCAGAATTCCATCTGGGAATTGATCAGAAGCTTGCCTCTCTTGTCCTGCTTCTCGTAGGTTCCGTCTGGCTGGAGAAGGTGGGCCTTCACATTGTCGCGGAATTCCAGGTCCAGTACATGCTTGATCTCATTCTTGATCTGCTCGTCCTCAACCGGGAAAACGATCTCCACACGGCGGTCCAGGTTACGAGGCATCCAGTCCGCACTGCCCATATAGATCTCATCGCTTCCGTTATTATGAAAATAGAAGATACGGCTGTGCTCCAGGAAGTTTCCTACGATGGAACGCACATGGATATTCTCGCTCACACCCGGGATTCCCACTCTCAGACAGCAGATACCACGGATCAGCAGGTAAATCTGCACACCGCAGGAGGATGCATGATAAAGGGCTGCAATGATCTTCGGATCGCAAAGGGAGTTCATCTTCGCCACGATCAGCGCCGGCATTCCCTTTTTGGCATGCTCTGCCTCTCTCTCGATCAGCTTCAGGAAGCGGTCCTTCATCCAGATCGGTGCCACGATCAGACGGTTCCAGCTCTTCGGTTCGGAATATCCGGAAAGCATATTAAATACCGCTGTGGCATCCTCTCCGAAACGCTCGTCGCAGGTAAAAATACCGCAGTCTGTATACAGCTTGGCTGTAGAATCATTATAGTTACCAGTTGCCAGATGGACATAACGACGGATTCCGGTATCCTCCCGGCGGACCACCAGAGTAATCTTACTGTGTGTCTTCAGTCCAACCAGGCCGTAGATAACATGGCAGCCTGCTTTTTCCAGCATTTTCGCCCATACAATGTTGTGTTCCTCATCAAAACGTGCCTTCAGCTCTACCAGAACAGAAACCTGTTTGCCGTTCTCTGCAGCCTGGGCCAGCGCCGCAATGATCGGGGAGTTTCCGCTGACACGGTACAGCGTCTGCTTGATCGCCAGTACATCCGGATCCTTAGCCGCCTGGCGGACAAAATTTACAACCGGGTCAAAGCTCATATATGGATGATGAAGGAACACATCTCCCTCACGGATCACCTGGAAAATATCCTTGCTGGTATCTGCAAATGCAGGTACCACAGCAGGTGTATATTTCGGCTCTTTGTACTGGTCAAAGCCATCCTGTCCGTAAACCTTCATCAGCATGGTCAAATCCAGCGGTCCGTTAATATAGAAAATATCCTCTTCCTTAATGTCAAATTCTTTTTTCAGAATACCAAGTAGTCTGGAATCGGTCTTATCCTCCACTTCCAGACGAATCACCTCGCCCCACTGACGCTTCTTCAGCTGCTTCTGGATCTCCACCAGAAGATCCTCTGCACCGTCCTCATCAATAGAAAGGTCCGCATTTCTCATAATACGGTAAGGATGGGCACAAACCACATCGTAGCCGAGGAAAAGCTTGTCAATATTGCGCTCGATGATCTCCTCCAGAAGGATCACTGTGGTGTCCTCTTTTTTCTCAGATGGGATCACAATGACGCGTGGCAGTACAGACGGCACCTGCACAGTGGCAAATACCAGCACATCTTTGCCCTTTTTCTTATCCTTCTTGGAAATCAGGGCACCGATATTCAGGGTCTTGTTGCGGATCAGCGGGAACGGTCTGGAAGAATCCATTGCCATAGGTGTAAGCACCGGATAAACATTGTCCTCAAAATAACGGTCCACATACTCCTGCTGCTCCTGGTTTAATTTCTCATGTTCCATCACCAGATGCAGCCCAACCTTCTCCAATGCCGGAAGAAGGGAGCGGTTCAGGGTGCTGTACTGGGAACGGACAAGCTCATGAGTCTGGGCGCTGATCTCTTTTAGCTGCTCCTTAGGACTCATTCCGGCAATATCTGTTTTCTCATAGCCAGCGTGCACCTGATCCTTCAAAGAAGCCACACGGACCATATAGAACTCATCCAGGTTGGAAGATACAATGCTGGTAAATTTCAGCCTTTCAAATAATGGCAGGCTTTTATCTCTTGCTTCTGAGAGAACACGGTCGTCAAACTTCAGCCAGCTTAACTCCCTGTTCACGAAATACTCCGGTTTTTCAAAATTTTTCAGATCCATTGTGCCCCTCCTCACACTTTTCTCTTACGTCTGAATACCAGACGGATGCCAAATACCTCTTCAAAAAACTCAACTTTATCCATAAGAAGTCCAAGCTCCAGGGAAATATCCTGCTCAGAATCTACGGTGAGAAGCAGGGTTCTGTCCTTAAGCACAGCCTTCATATTCTTTACCTTCTGATAATGGCTGCGGTCCATGGCGTTTGCAATACGAAGGATCGCGGTCAGCTTGGCGATCAGCAGATATACGGAACGGTCCATTCCGATCTCTCCTGCGATCTCGCTGTAATAAACAAATTCTGTGGTATTGTAGCGCACTGCATTTGCAATGATCTGGCGCTCTTCTGTGGAAAGTCCGATGATCTCCGTGGCCATAATGATCTGGTAAGAACACTCTGCCACATCTCCCATGCTGATGTATTTTCCACAGTCATGAAGCTGGACAGCAATCTGGAGCAGCAGACGCTCCCTGTCTCCCATTCCGTGAACCTTCTTCATGCTGTCAAAAATGGCCAGCGCCAGGTCGGTAGTGCCCTTGATATGGTCTTTTCCAGTGGAATAACGTTTGGCAATGTTCCTGGATGCCACCAGAATATCATTTTCGAAATTGTGTGCACTCTTGATAAAATTCTTCTTTTCCCCGAAGTCATAGGCAATACCGTCAAGAAGAGATACACCCGGCATCCACAAAGACTCTGCATTGAAAAGATCCATAAAGTCCTTACAGATGACCATAGTCGGCACAATGAGAGTGGCATACTCCGGATCAATGTCCATCTCTTCTGCCAGAGACTCCTCTGTCTTATAGACTGTGTTCTCATAGCGCTTCTCAAACTCTGCTTTTGTGAGAATATTATCCTGTCTCTCTTCCCGGAAAATGGTCTCTGTAAGGAAATCTCCCATAAGAATCACATTCTTAATGTCCCGGTCCTTCAGGTAAAGGCGCTTAAAGCCTGTCAGGTCATTGCGGATAAATTCCTCTACCAGCTGTGCATAGTTGGTGTTGGATTTCTCCAGCTCTTTCAAACGCTGGCGGATACGCACGCTTCCCATTTTCAGGCTCTGGGTAGTAACAAGCGTATCCTTGTCAAACAGGGAGATCTGCAGGTTTCCGCCTCCTACGTCCAGAATGGCTGTTCCCTTCTGGATCATTTTCTTGAAGCCGTTCTCAATGGCTGCAATGGACTTATAGCCAAGGAAATGCTGTTCTGCATTGCTTAACACTTCTACATGAACTCCGGTTCTTCTGTAAATCTGATCAATGATAATGATCGGATTCTTCATCTCACGGAACACACTGGTAGTGCAGGCGCGGTACTCCTTCACCCCGTACTCTGCCATGATCCGCTTAAAATCATTCAGGACCTCACAGATGGTATCCACCTTGTCTACCTCCATGGTTCCACCGGAATATACCCCAACTCCAAGATTCAGCCGATACCGGATATCGTCTACCGTCCGAAAGCCGCCTTTTTTGGAAAATTCGAAAATTTTCATGGTGATCTCATAGGAACTGATATCAATCGCCGCAAATGTGGTCACTGCCATACGTTTCTCCCTCCTGCCAAGGATTTTTCGTCTTTGCTTTGCAGAACCTGTCTCTGTTTTCTGCCGGCAAAAACTTTTCTTATGTTTGCTTTTACTGCTCTTCACTTGTACCCAGAATATGGTCAATAAACTGCTGCGCTGTTCTTCCTGTCAGGCCGCCGTGGGAAAGCTCCCAGGCATTTGCCTTCATAAGAAGCTCTTCTGTTGGCATTGTAACACCATAGCGCTGAGCCAGCGTAGTTACAATATTCTGGAATTCTTTCTTGTTCGGTGCACCGAAATAGATGCGCACACCAAAACGGTAAACCAGGGAAAGCTTCTCCTGTACGGTATCGGAGGAATGCAGATCTTCGTCGTCTGCCACCTCCAGCTTATCCCCGGATTTCTCCCGCACAAGATGACGTCGGTTGCTGGTTGCGTAGATCAGAATGTTGTCCGGCTTTTTCTCCAGACCGCCTTCGATCACTGCTTTCAGATACTTATATTCGATTTCAAATTCCTCAAAGGAAAGATCATCCATATAAAGAATAAATTTGTAGTTCCGATTCTTGATCTGTGCGATCACATCATTCAGATCCTGGAACTGATGCTTATACACCTCGATAATACGAAGTCCCTCATCATAGTAGCGGTTCAGGATCCCCTTGATACTGGAGGATTTACCAGTTCCTGCATCACCAAAAAGGAGACAGTTGTTGGCTTTTCTTCCTCTTACAAAGGCTTCTGTATTCTCGATCAGCTTCTGCTTCGGGATCTCATATCCAACCAGATCGTCCAGATTTACATGGGCAATTCTGGTAATTGGTGCGATCACCGGCTTTCCATCCCTGCCATGCTCAATACGGAATGCCTTGTTCAGTCCCAGCTTTCCTACACCGAAATCCTTATAGAACTGTACCATGTCTGCCATAAATTCTTCCACAGTAGCAGCCTCTGCCAGTGTTTTGCTCATATCGCAGATCCTGTCACAGATACGCTGGTTGTATACCTTGCTGTTGCATCCTGTATTCACATAGCTGCAGAGAAAATCTGCACAGTCTGTTCCGAAAGCCTGGTCAAAAACAGCAAGATCAAAGTCATAGAGTTCCTTGAAAATCTGGAAATCATGAAGTGCCAGGTGGTTAATGCTGCCCTCCACTGCTCCCCGGATCTCGGAAGCGGTGCTGAATGCGTTCTCGTGATTAACCAGAAGCTGTGTCAGATATGTGTGCCACAAATTTCCGGAAAATCCGTACATGCCTGCCATTTCCACCAGACTGCCCACCATATGGAAAAATTCTTCCTTACGGTTTCCCAGATCTTCTTCTGCCTCGTAGCTGTTCATCAGTGATGTCATTGTATGCAGTATCTCACCGTTTTCAAAATCACGGTAAAGGATACATTCTTCTGTTCTTGCCATTTTTGTTTCCTCTCAATTCCATGGTGCATTTACATGTTTCTACTTTCCAGACTACTATTTGCAACCTTCCTGCCGGTACGCGTCCAGATTCATAAGTTCCTGTATTTGCAACCGTTTTTCCATTCTACTTTTCTTATATTAAAAACAGATAAAATCTTCTTAAATTCTTTGGTTATTTTTTAACAATCATAGTGAAACCGTATCTTTGAATTATCTTCTGCAATTAATAATTGCCCAGAATTTTCAAATAACTGGTCTCCGCTTCCATGCCGCGAAGCGCATTTTTCACCGCACTGTCCCGCAGATTTCCTTCAAAATCCACAAAGAAACGGTATTCCCAGGTCTTGCCAACAATGGGGCGGGACTCGATCTTGGTCATGTTCAGACCATTGTAGATCATATGGGAGAGCACGTTATAAAGTGTTCCACTCTCATGGCGCGCCTCAAAGCACACGCTGATCTTGGAGCTGTTATTCTCATAAACCGGCTTTTTCGCCAGAATAATAAACCGGGTCACGTTGCTGTCATTTTTGCAGATATTCTCTGCCAGAACCTTCAGATTATAAAATTCTCCAGCTTCCCGGCTTGCGATAGCTGCGTGTGTCTTATCCTGCTCCTCGCTGACCTTCTTAGCTGCAGCTGCAGTATTGCTTACTGCTGCCTGTTTCCAGTTTCTATGCTCTTCCAGATATTCCTTGCACTGGGCAAGTCCCTGTGGATGGGAATAGACACAGGATATGTTGGAAAGCTCTGCCTCAGGCATACCCAGCAGTACATGCTCCACCTTCAGCACCTGCTCTCCCACAATAAACAGATTATATTCGGTAAGAAGGTCATAAATGTCTGCCACAATTCCGGCTGTGGAATTTTCAATAGGAAGAACTGCATAATCGGCTCTTCCGGCTGCTACTTCTTCCATGGCATCCCGGAACAGCTTCACATGGTAGCTCTTAATATCCTCCTGGAAATAAGCGCGCATGGCTCCGTAACTGTAAGCGCCCTCTACTCCCTGAAAAACAACGGTCACATTGTTTCTTGGAAGCTGGTCTACCATCTGGAAATCCTCTTCTTCCTTAGGACCATGCTGGGTAAGAAGCTGGTACTGGCGTTTCCTGCTGATTGCCATGATCTGCTGAAAAAGCTCCTGTGCTCCCAGTTCATTGAACTCTCCATGGGCTTTTTTCCGGATTTCTTCCAGCTTGGCATGTTCCCTTTCCGGATCCAGCACCTTCTTTCCAGTGCGGATCTTATACTCTGCTACTTCCTCGCAGACCTTCATTCGTTTCTCGAAAAGCTCTACCATCTGGTTGTCAATTTCGTCTATCTTCCGCCTGCATTCCTGCAAATCTGTCATATTATTTCCTCTCTGTTTCCTGTATTTTCTCCACGGCGCTTGTAAGTTCTCCAATAAATGAAAGAGAGCCAAACGCCAGGATCACGCTGTTTCCATCATCTTTTGCATATGCGAAAGCCTTCTCCACAGCGTCTTTAATACTCTTAGTACTCTCTGCACTGGAATTATACACCTGCGCAGCCTTCGCCAGTTCCTCTGCCGGCAATGCCCGTGGATTATCCGGCGTCTCTATGGTATAAATCTTCTCTGCAAAATGCGCCGTTTTTTCAAGGACAATGTTGTACTCTTTATCCGCAAAAACGCCCATAATGTAGATCAGTTTTTTCCCTTTAAAATAGTGCTGGATGGACTCTGCCATCTTGTCCGCTGCACCTGCGTTGTGTGCTCCATCCACAATAAAAAGAGGTTCTTTACAGATAACCGTAAATCTTCCCTGCCAGCTTGTGTGAAGAAGCCCGTCCTTTCGCTGTTCCATGGTGGTATGCCAGCCAAGCCCATCTAACTCTTCCAATGCATTTAATGCCAGCACTGCATTTTCCTTCTGGTAAACGCCTGCAAGGGAAATCTCAAACTCTTCTCCTTTATAGGAAAATCTCTGTCCAAATACGCTCTCCGCTTCCAGAACTGCCTCGTCAGGATTGGATACCACACAGGGCACTTCAAGCTGGCTGCAGGTATCTCGGATCACCTGCGCTGCTTCCGCTTTCTGCTTTGTGGTCACTACATGACAGCCTGGCTTGATGATCCCGGCTTTTTTCTCTGCAATTTCTCCAAGGGTATTTCCAAGAAATGACATATGATCCATACTGATGGAAACCAGTACGGCCAGTTTGGTAGTTTTTACAATGTTGGTGGCATCCAGATTGCCGCCCATTCCAGTCTCCAGAAGGACCAGATCACAGTTTTCTTCCTTAAAATATAAAAATGCTGCAGCAGTTTCGATTTCAAAAGGGGTGGGATGATTCAACCCGGCTTCTGTCATCCTGGCAATTGCCTGGGAAATTGTCGTCACATGCCTGGCAAATTTTTCCCTGGAGATCTTCTCCCCGGCGATCTCCAGACGTTCTCTGTAAGAATAGAGAGTTGGAGATATGTATCTGCCAACTTTATAGCCAGCTCTTGTAAGAGTCGTATATAAATACGCGATTACCGAGCCTTTTCCATTGGTTCCGGCAACGTGCACATAGGGAAGCGCATCCTGTGGATTTCCAAGGCGCGCCAGCATTTCACGCATATTATCCAGTCCCAATACGGAACCATATTTGGCTGAATCGTCGATGTAGGCTCGACACTCCTGATAGTTCATAATAGTGCTCCTCGTTTATCGAATATCTGTAAAAGGTAATATTGTTTTTTTGCCTATCGGAAATATGCAATGCTACGCCTTGCATATTTCCTCCATTATACCCTTGTAGAATAAAATAAGCAAGAATGGGAATGTTATTTTTAACTATAGAATTAACATGGACGGAATAAAAAATATTTTTTACAAAAGGAGGCCGAGCATATGAAAAAACACCCATTTCTATTCTGCGGTTTTACAGGCTGGTGCCTGGAAATTCTTTGGACTGGGCTCCATTCCCTGCTTCGGGGAGACCCAGCCATGAAAGGCACCACCTCCCTTCTTATGTTCCCCATTTACGGCTGCGCAGCCCTGATCCTGCCTGCATACAAAAAGCTGAAAAATCTCCCCACACTCCTGCGCGGCTCCCTCTACACCGCCGGATTTTACCTGGGAGAATTTACCAGTGGCTCTATTTTACAGGCTTTTCACATGTGCCCCTGGGACTATTCCGGAGTGCCCCATCAGTACAAAGGAATCATCCGTCTGGACTATCTCCCGGTCTGGTTTCTCACAGGATTGTTTTTCGAAAAAATACTCACAAAATCTTCTTGAAAAATCATTCCAAGTAGTATATGATAGGTCGAAGAGATTTTGCGTTACCACTCACAGAAGAACCTTTTTGAAAGAGTTTTCGTGAAACGTAACACTCTAACCCAAAACCACACACTCATAACGGAGGTATATCATGAGACACTTAATGAGTCCGCTGGACCTTAGTGTTCCGGAGCTCGAGAAGCTTCTGGATCTTGCCAGCGATATTGAGAAAAACCCCAAAAAATACGCACATACCTGTGACGACAAACGGCTTGCCACACTTTTCTATGAGCCAAGTACCCGTACCCGTCTCAGTTTTGAAGCTGCTATGATGAACCTTGGCGGTAAGGTTCTTGGTTTCTCATCTGCAGATTCCAGTTCCGCAGCGAAAGGGGAAACTGTTGCCGATACCATTCGTGTTGTTTCCTGCTATGCAGATATCTGTGCTATGCGTCATCCCAAAGAAGGTGCTCCGCTGGTAGCTTCTATGGTTTCTAATATTCCTGTTATCAATGCCGGTGACGGTGGTCATCAGCATCCAACCCAGACTCTTACAGACTTACTTACCATCCGTTCCTTAAAGGGACGTCTTGACAACATTACCATCGGACTGTGCGGAGATCTGAAATTCGGACGTACCGTTCACTCTCTGATCGAGGCGCTGGTTCGCTACAACAATGTAAAATTCGTACTGATCTCTCCGGAAGAGCTTCGTATCCCAAGCTATATCCGTGAGGACGTGCTGAAGAAGAACAACATCGAGTTCATGGAAGTAGAACGTCTGGAGGATGCAATTCCGGAGCTTGACATTCTTTACATGACACGTGTTCAGAAAGAGCGTTTCTTCAATGAGGAAGATTATGTTCGTATGAAGGATTTCTACATACTGGACAAGCAGAAGCTTTCCCTTGCAAAGGATGACATGTACATTCTTCATCCGCTTCCTCGTGTTAACGAAATTTCTGTTGAAGTGGACAGCGATCCGAGAGCTGCATACTTTAAACAGGCCCAGTACGGTGTATATGTGCGTATGGCCCTGATTCTTACATTATTGGAGGTGGAACTGCCATGTTAAATGTTGGAGCACTTCGTGAAGGTTTCGTATTAGACCATATCAAAGCCGGCAAGGCTATGACTATTTATCATGACCTGAAGCTTGATAAGCTTGATTGTACCGTTGCGATCATCAAGAACGCAAAGAGTAATAAGATGGGCAAAAAGGACATCATCAAGGTTGAGTGCCCGATTGAAGATCTGGATCTGGATATCCTTGGTTTCATTGATCACAATATCACCGTAAATATCATTAAGGATGAGAAGATTGTTGAGAAAAAAGACCTTCGTCTTCCGAAGCAGGTTGTAAACGTGATCAGATGTAAGAATCCCCGCTGTATCACTTCTATCGAGCAGGGACTGGATCAGGTGTTTGTTCTGGCTGATGAGGAGAATGAGGTTTACAGATGTAAATATTGTGAGGAGAAATACTCTGGTCACAGAAACAAATAAGTTATCTCTCTAAATCATTGTTTTTTATAACAATATTGATATTTTATTGTGGAAGCTGAATACAGCTTCCACTTTTTTGTGTAACAGAGAATTCCGGCGGAGTTTCCTGTCACATAAAAAACCTGGGAAAATCCAGCAGAACTGAACCTTCTCAGGTTAAATATCACATTGCATCATACAATCCGATTCTTAAATACGCAAGCAGACCGATAAGCCGGGTTATGTCGTTGAGTGATCATCTGTCTAGGCCTTCCGTTGCCGAAAGGCTCAAGCGACCTACCTGAAAGCACGACGGGCCGCCGTATCGCTTTCTGCTCGGTCTTGCTTCGAATGGAGTTTACATGTGCCCGGCCTGTTACCAGGACGGCGGTAGTCTCTTACACTGCCTTTCCACCCTTACCATGGCAAGCCATGGCGGTTTATTTCTGTTGCACTGGTCTGGGAGTCGCCTCCACCGGACGTTATCCGGCATCCTGCCCTGTGAAGCCCGGACTTTCCTCGTCTGAACCCTTTCGTCTGTCCAGCCGCGATCACCTGGCCTGCTTGCGCAAGTGCTATTTTAACATTATTGCTTTAAGATGTAAAGTACTATTTCTCATTTCTCCCTGTCATAGAACCTGTTAAGGTTACGGTAAACGGAGTAAACAGTAACCCTGTAAATAATCACTTGAGTAAATCTTTATACTCTTTCTTTTCAAGTTCCTTCTCATATGCAGCATAGGCTTCTGACAGAGAGCTATACACTTTACCGTCCCCGGCTTTAATAACCCCTTCATACCCCCATTTATTATAAAGGTGATTGGAAATTGCCACATATGTTACATCTCCTTTCTTTCTCTCGGCCGTTTGAGATTTCGAGACGTAATAATTTCCATCTCCTCTTTAAATCAATATTGGTATTGTCTTACCAGCTCCCACCTTATTAGTATCAAATGAAGTCCAAAACAAATATCTTTCAGATGCTTTGTCTGAATTTCCATTTCCAAGAAACGCCCATGTACCATTCTTCAGCAGACTTTGTTCGCCCAATACTTTTTCAATTTTCGGGACAAAAGTTGAAAAACTCGCTTTCGAATCAATTTCAAAATTACTGTTTGAACTTATCTTCGCATCACTCAGACAGCCACTGTTTTCTATAGTTTTAAAGAAATTCTCACTCATGTCATAGCTATTTGACGCAGAAGTCCCATCCCCGCTCCACACAAATTTGGTTCCCTTTTCCTGGTCAAACGAAATCTTACATTGTCCACCTGCTCCAGGTTTTCCAATCCAGTTCTCCGTATTGCCTTCCTTTACCGAATGGCTGATTCCCCCAATTGTAATTACATCCGCCGACTGCCAGTCATACTGTTTCTGTTTCAGATCGACAGTAACCTCTTTATCATAGATTCCCATGTTTGCCTCAGTCAGCACTTCTGCATAAGCAGCGCGTACATTTGCAAGGTCTGCTGCTTCCCTGCTTTTTCCAACTGACTTCCGAAAACAGGTATTGCAACAGCCACCAGTACCGCAATAATTGCAACCACGATCAAAAGCTCAGCCAATGTAAAGCCTTTGCGACTTTTTTTCATAAAATACTCCTCAATTTCTTACAAGCACATCTGCATCATCAGGTGTTAAAACAGCTTCCCCCTATAAATTCTCTTAACAGGGAATTATTAGGCACTTCCTCGCTTGGCACAGCTACAAAATAATCAAAAAATTTCAGCAGCCTGTTTGCCTCCAGATATTCCGGCTCCTCTTTTGAAATTCCAAAGAGAAGAGGCTCTGCGTATACCTTCAGACATGCCAGTTCATAGATCAGTGCCGAGTTAAACATAACATCCGCTTCTTCCTGGTATGGAAAAATATTTTTCTCCTCACCACGTCTTACAGAGGGCCACCTTGCAATGGTCTCGCTGGCTGAGGTTCCTCTGGTTCTTGCATCCCGGACGATTCTGCGGATCAGCCTGCCGTCTGTGGTAGGAATCCGGTTGTGTTCATCAATGTTCAGCTGGGTGAGGGCACTGATATAGATTTTGAACTTGCTTTCCTTCGGAAGCGCATAGCTTAATTTGTCATTCAGACCGTGGATTCCCTCAATAACAAGGATGTCTTCCTTTCCAAGCTGGAGAAAATCGCCTTTATATTCTCTCTGCCCGGTCTTGAAGTTGAACACCGGAAGTTCTATTCTCTCTCCATTAAGAAGTGCCAGCATATCTTTATTGAACTGCTCCACATCAATGGCTTCCAGACACTCGTAATCCTTTTCCCCGAATTCATCCAGCGGGGTATGCTCTCTGTTTACAAAATAATTGTCAACAGCAATGGGATGTGGCTTCATTCCGTGTGCCGCCAGCTGAATGGACAGCCTGTGGGAAAAGGTAGTCTTGCCGGAGGAGGACGGACCAGCGATCATGACAAACTTCTTGTTTCCGGCCTCCACAATCTGCTCTGCAATTCTGGCAATTCCAGACTCCTGGATTGCCTCCTGCATAAGAAGTATCTTCTGTATCCCCTGGGAAACGATCTGGTCATTCAGTTCACCTACTGTGGAGATTTCCAGCTTTCTGCCCCACTCTTCAGAATCCTTCTGCACCTGGAAAATCTTATCCTGGGGCTGGAATTCCGGAAGCACATCCGGAGCCTTAGCCTCCGGCAGAATCAGCACAAAGCCTTCATCATACAGCTTCAGGTCAAAATATGGCACATAGCTGGTATCGTAAGCCATTGCCCCGTAAAAATAGTCCTCGAAATTCTCTATGCTGTAAATATTCACCTTGGAAACCCTGCGATAGCGGAACAGCTTCTCTTTATCATACATTCTGTGATGATGAAAAAGTGTAATTGCTTCATCCGTTCCTACACTTCGTTTCTTCACCGGGATTTTCTGCTCCACCAGCTCTGTCATCCGCTTCTTTACCTGGTCAAGAAATGCCTGATCCAGCTTCTGTTCTCCCGCCATGGTAAAGTAAAAACCGCTTCCTACAGAATAATGAAGCACCACTTTATCTACTTTTTCTTTGCCTGCAAGATCGTAAATTGCCTTTAAAAGCACCAGACATGCAGTTCGCTTATAGGTTTTATTTCCAATGCTGTCTTTTGTGGTGACCAGCCGGACTTCACCGTCCCGTTCTGCTTTTTTATGAAGCTCACAGATCTTGCCTCCTGCAATTACAAGAATAACAGGAGCCGGGCTGGTCTTTTCGTACTCTTTTACAACTTCTTTGTAGGTAATTCCCATGGGAAACTCTCTGGTTTCCCCATTGATTGTAAGTTTCACTGCATGATCCATAAAATCTCCTTTTCTGATCCGAAAGATCAATTAGGCTAAACATAAATCACATTTTCCAAAACCAGACAATATTAGTCTGACAACTCATTTTATCTCCGGACGGACGTCATCTCGCCCATCCACACCAGGTCTCCACCTTATAGTATAGTATACGGGCTTCTCACCTTTGCGCAGCTGACTGTAAGCTCCGGAAACGCTTTTGCCAGTCTTTCCTTCATATCTTCCATAAAAATATATTCCGTACCGTAATGACCTGCGTCAATGATCGCAAGCCCCTGGGCAACGGTGTCAATTCCGGTATGGTGGTCAATATCACCTGTCACATATACATCAGCCCCGGCTGCAAGCACATCCTGGATCATGCTTTTACCAGAGCCGGTACATACGGCAGCCGTTTTCACAGTCTTTTCCAGATTTCCGTATACTTTCACATCTGAAAGCTTCAGGTTTTTTTTTACAAGAAGGGCGTACTCCTTTAAAGTCATCTCACAAGGCAGATTTCCCACACGTCCAAAGCCAATGGGCTCCCCGTCTTTTTCCCCGGTAGCACAAAGTACCTTCGTATCTGACAGTTCCAGATATCCGGCACTTAAATCTGCCATTCCCAGAATATCATAGTTGGTGTGCATCGCATAATAAGATATTCCATGGCGCACCAGACTGATAATCTTCCGTCCTGTAAAGCTATGATTGTTGATCTTCTTAATACCGGAAAAGATCATAGGATGGTGGGTAACGATCATGTCTGCTCCAGCCTGGATAGCCTCGTCTAACACCGCTTCGGTAAGATCAAGGGCAAGAAAAACATGTTTTACCTCACTCTCGTCATCTCCAGTAAGAAGTCCCACATTATCCCAGTCCTCTGCAACTGCTGCAGGAAAATTTCCTCCCAGCCAGTCTGTCAGTTCTTTAACCTTCATATTCTGCCAGCGCAGCAGCGATCAGCTGCGTCTCCTCCTTTACTTCCAAAATGCGGGCAGTAACTGCCTCTGCCTTCGGTGCCGCTTCCAATTGTTCCAGAATCTGGGAGCGGATCCGGGATTCCCGCTGAAGATAACGAAAAAGCACCTGGTTCTTTTCCTGAAGAAGATATTTGCCAAAGGCTTCCTCCAAGGTGTAAGCAGCTGGATTTTCCGGCATTTCTGCCCCTTCATCAGCATGCAGGTTCTCAGAAAAAGCGGCTTTCACAGACATATTTTTTTTGAAAGAATCCGCGTTAAGTTGCAAACTGCTGTGAACATTTTCCCCAGGCACCACCCGCATCATGGGATAAAATTTCCCATCCTCTTCCACCATTTTCTCTTCTGTGATCTCCCAGCCTTCAGACTGGATAAATCTGCGAAAATGGGGAATGTCGGACTGTGGCTGTAAAATCAGCTCAGAGAAAGAATTTCTCACAGACCTGCCATCTGTGAGAATCCTTTCCATAAGGGGACCGCCCATACCTGCGATCACAAGGGTGTCACCCTCTCCGGCTTTCAAGCCTTCAAGTCCGTCTGAGAGCCGGGTCTGTATGTATTCCTCCAGTCCATACTGCCGGATATGTTCCTGGGCCCTGGAAAGGGGACCTTTCCGCACATCCATCGCAATGGCGGATGGAATTTTTTTCTGCTGTATCAGATACACCGGCAGATATCCATGATCACATCCCACATCTACCAGCCGGTTTCCTTCTGTTACCATATCTGCAATTGCAGACAGTCGTAAGGATAACTGCATAGTCCTCTCCTTAATCCAGATAATCCTTCAGCTTGCGGCTGCGGCTTGGATGACGAAGCTTACGAAGCGCCTTTGCCTCGATCTGACGGATACGCTCTCTGGTAACGTTAAACTCCTTACCAACTTCCTCAAGTGTTCTTGCACGTCCGTCGTCAAGTCCGAAACGAAGACGGAGAACCTTCTGCTCTCTCTCAGTAAGAGTTCCCAGAACCTCCACCAGTTGCTCTTTCAGAAGGGTAAATGCTGCTGCATCAGCTGGAACCGGAACATTGTCATCCTGGATAAAGTCTCCAAGGTGGCTGTCCTCCTCCTCACCGATCGGGGTTTCCAGGGAAACCGGCTCCTGGGAAATCTTCAGGATCTCACGTACACGGTCAACCGGCATGTCCATCTCCTCTGCAATTTCCTCCGGGGTAGGTTCACGCCCAAGCTCCTGGAGTAACTGTCTGGAAACGCGGATCAGCTTGTTGATGGTCTCAACCATATGCACCGGAATACGGATGGTACGCGCCTGGTCTGCAATGGCTCTTGTGATAGCCTGACGGATCCACCAGGTAGCATAGGTACTGAACTTGTAACCTTTTCGGTAATCAAATTTTTCAACAGCCTTGATAAGACCAAGGTTGCCTTCCTGAATCAGATCCAGAAAAAGCATTCCACGTCCTACATAACGCTTTGCAATGCTGACAACAAGACGAAGGTTGGCTTCTGCCAGACGCTTCTTGGCATTTTCGTCGCCCTGTTCCATTTTCTTTGCAAGCTCGATTTCTTCTTCTGCTGAAAGAAGCGGAACTTTACCGATTTCTTTCAGATACATACGAACCGGATCCTCAATGCTCACACCTTCCGGAACAGAAAGATCGATCTTATCCAGTTCTACTTCTTCCTCATCGTCCAGACCATCAATATCCATGTCATCGTCCAGCATAAGGTCATCTGCACTGTTCTCTGTGATACGCAGCACATCTACCCCACTTGCCTCAAGGAAATCGAAGATCTTGTCCATCTGTTCCGCATCCAGTGGCTGGTCTTTGAAATAATCACTGATTTCCTGATATTCCAGTACGTTTTTCTTCTTTTTTGCAAGCTCCAGAAGTCCCACCAGTTTCTCACTGAATTTGCCCATATTCATTTCCATAGGTACTCTAACCTCCATATAGTGTTAATATTTTATCCTTATTCAAAAGAAATATGCAATTGCTGCCTTTTTCTTCCAAGCTCCTCCAGATCCTTCTTGGCCTTTACAAGCTCCTGTAAGGCACCCATATCGGTCGGATCCCAGTTTTTATTTTTTTCTTCCAGGCTTTCCTGCTTGATCCGGATCAGCGCATCGGAAAATGCCCGCTGCTGTTCCTCCTTTGTCTCAAGGTGGATGGTGGCATTAAACAGGGACGCCACTTCCCGCTGCTCCTCGCTGTCTGTAAAAGCATTCATAAGTCTGGCCGGGTTCACATCTCCCTCTTCGTGTTGCTTCCAAAGCATTTCCGCCACCTCTTTATAGAGGGGAACGACGAAATCAGAAGGGGAAAGATATTTCTCCACTGTGTCAAAGATTCCCGGATAGGTGACAAGCCAGGTAAGCATCAGCTTCTGGGATTTGTCGGAAGCACTCTCCCTTTTTTTCATAGGAGAATCGCCGGATTTCGGCTGGATCCGCTTCTCTGCGGGTGTCCCCTTCATTGCCAGGGTGTTCACCCTTTTCCGAAGGTCTTCTACACTGATTCCATATTTGCGGTATTCCTTCACGATTGCCTCAATGTAAAGGTTCCGCTCCAGTTCATCGGAAAGCTCCAACAGATACTGGGCGCACCGCTCGAAGAACCGGTTCTGTCCCTGTGGCTCGTCCATGGGAAATTCCCCTGAGGCGATGCTCACACGGAACATAAAGCTGTCTGTGGCTGCCTCCAGCCTTTTCTCAAATGCCTCGGCGCCCTCTGCCTTGATAAATTCATCCGGGTCCTTGTGGGGCCGCAGATTCACGACCCTGGAATTTACCCCAGCCTCCCTTAAAATGGGGATTGCCCTTAGCGCTGCCTTTACACCAGCTTCATCACTGTCATAAAGAAGAAGCACTTCCTGGGTATACCGCTTTACCAGGCTGGCATGTCCGGATGTAAGTGCTGTTCCCAGGGAAGCCACCGCATTGGTAAATCCTGCCTGATGCATGGAGATCACATCCATATAGCCTTCGCAAAGGATCAGGTAATTCTTTCTGGTCGTTCTGGCAATATTCAGGCCGTAAAGATTGCGGCTCTTATCAAAGATCTGAGTCTCCGGCGAGTTCAGGTACTTTGGTTTCCCGTCTCCCATGACTCGTCCTCCGAATCCGATCACCCTGTTATTCACATCCATAATGGGAAAAATAACACGGTTCCAGAACTTGTCATACATGCCCTGGCGCTCATCCACATTGAACAGTCCGGATTCCCGAAGAAGCTCATCACTGTAATTCTGGGATTTCAGATATTTGTACAGGTCATCGCTGTACTTGTCCGAATAGCCCAGTCCGAATTTTTTGATGGTCTCTTCGCTTAATCCTCTGCCAGTGAGATAATCGTGGGCGATTTTTCCATTGTCGCGGCGCAGCTGGTAGTAAAAATACTGGGCTGCTTTTTTATTGATTTCAAGCAGGGTGGCACGCTTCTCAGCCTTCGCCCTTGCTTCTTTGGAATATTCGATCTTGGGAAGCTCCACCCCGGCGCGCTCTGCCAGATGGGAAAGGGCTTCTCCAAAAGAGTAGTTCTCATATTCCATTACAAAATTGTATACATTTCCTCCAGCTCCGCAACCGAAGCAGTAATACATCTGCTTGGACGGCGTTACGGAAAAGGAAGGGGTCTTCTCATTATGAAAAGGACACAGACCAAAATAGGAGCTTCCTCTTCTGGTCAGTCTTACATACTGGGATATCACGTCTACAATATCATTTTTCATTCGCACTTCTTCAATGATATCGTCGGAATAACGCATGCTTATCCTCCTTACACATAGTGTGCTGCACGTCCCAAAATGTGCCGTACAGTTTCAGCCGTAAACAAATATTATAACTTATTATAAGTATTTTGTCTATGCTTTTTAATATACGTTACTGCTCGCTCCGCGAACAGTAACCGCTTCGCGATGCACAGAAATCATGCATTCGCATGATTTCACGCCGAGATTCTCGGGTTTTCTGTGAACTTTGTTCACAAAAAACACCTCGCGGAATATTGGCAATGAATAGTAACTAATATACCTCCCAGGCTCTTGGTATAAAAATCTCCTTGAATTTCTTCATGGAGTACTGGTCGGTCATTCCTGACAGCCAGTCGCATACCGCCCGATCCTTTGGAACACCCTTTTTCTCAATAAGAGCGATATACTCCTTTGACATTGCTTCCGGGTGATCTATGTAATACGCATATAATTCTGTCAGCATCTTGATCGCTTTGGATTCTTCCTTCTTCGCAATGGTGTTCAGATATACTTTCTGGAACATCTCTGCCCGAAGATCCATAAGAGCCTGTTCTACAGGAGCGGACATCTGGATAGCA
The DNA here is from genome assembly GCF_052116245.1 of Blautia sp. Sow4_E7. NCBI lineage: Bacteria > Bacillati > Bacillota > Clostridia > Lachnospirales > Lachnospiraceae > Blautia > Blautia sp. Sow4_E7. The sequence continues at coordinate 45,129 of NZ_JBQKLL010000011.1, read as the reverse complement.
AGCTGATCAATGCTGTGCTCAATGATATCGTGCACAAATGTGTTCAACCGCTCTCTTGTGGTCTGTCCAAGAAAATCCCGGAGACTTGCTGAAATATCCTTCTCTGTAATGATCCCTGCCCGCTGTGCATCATCCATATCGTGATGCACATAGGCGATCTTATCGGAAAAACGGACTACCTGGCCTTCCAGAGTGGAAGGATGACCGCTGGTGCGGTGGTTCAGGATTCCGTCTCTTGTCTCCCAGGTAAGGTTCAGGCCATCGCCATTTTTCTCCAGGACTTCCACCACACGGACGCTCTGCCGATAGTGGGCAAAGCCTTCTGGATGAACCGTATTAAGAGCGTTCTCTCCGGAATGGCCAAAAGGCGTATGCCCTAGATCATGTCCAAGGGCAATGGCTTCCACCAGATCTTCATTCAGCCGAAGTGCCTTGGCAATAGTCCTGGCGATCTGGGAAACCTCCAGGGTGTGGGTCAGCCGGTTCCGGTAGTGGTCTCCCTCTGGTGCCAGAAAGACCTGTGTCTTATCCTTCATCCTGCGAAATGCCTTGCTGTGCAGGATTCTGTCCCTGTCTCTCTGGTAAACGGTCCGGACATCACACTCTTCTTCCTCCCGGTCTCTTCCTCTGGAACGTCCGCTGTATGCCGCATAGGGACTTAAAAGTTCCAGTTCTCTTTCTTCCATGCTCTCTCTGATATTCATATATCTTCTATCCTCCAAAGACTGACAGGTGCGCTGATAATCTTCCTCCTATTAATTATATTCTACACAAAATTTCAAATTCCTCTTTTTTTCAAAAAAAACTTGAAAATTTTTAATTTTTTTCAAAAAATGTGTTGACAATCATATACCCCTTTGTTATACTAATATCCGTCGCAGCGAGAAAGAAACATTTCTCCGAGAGAAACGCGATATGCGGAAGTGTCGGAACTGGCAGACGAGCAAGACTAAGGATCTTGTGAGCATTGCGCTCGTGTGGGTTCAAGTCCCATCTTCCGCATGACTATTTAAATAGTCACAATTTCATATTTTATCGCGAAGAGGTTTACCTCTGTGAAATGCGGTATGCGGAAGTGTCGGAACTGGCAGACGAGCAAGACTAAGGATCTTGTAAGCATTGCGCTTGTGTGGGTTCAAGTCCCATCTTCCGCATGTACTACATAAGTAGTTACAATTTAATATCTGATCGCGTAGAGATTTTTATCTCTGTGAAATGCGATATGCGGAAGTGTCGGAACTGGCAGACGAGCAAGACTAAGGATCTTGTGAGCATTGCGCTCGTGTGGGTTCAAGTCCCATCTTCCGCATTTTTTATTGCTTCAAGAAGTGTCAAGAGCCTGCAAAACATTGATTTTGCGGGCTTTTTTGGACTTCAAATGTTCATAAACTATCAAAGGGTGTCAAGAGTTTGCCCCCATTCTGCCCCCATTCTGCCCCCCCAAGTAGCAAGATTCTTGCCCCAAAAATTATAAGCAATATAACGCAACATTTATAAAATAAAAAAAGCCTTTACTCTCCTAAGGGGCAATACAGGATTGTAAAGGCTCTTCATAATTTTCATTATTTTCTCATTCATACTGATGGTACCTTTTACTTCGGCAATTCCGTCACTGTCTCCAGCTTAAATCCTTCCCACATATCTGCAGAAATATTCCACTCGCGCAGATCCGTAACGATTTTATGATAAAACGCCTGTCCGCCGCGGACAATGTCGTAGGTGCGGGCGTCGCCTCTTGCTTCCAGGTGACGGCCAAAGCTGCAGTTTGTCACATCCTCCGGACCGTAATCATCTACATCTCCACCTGGCCAGAAAATATAAAGTCTGGGAATATCATCAATCTGGCGCAGATCGATTCCTGCAAGCTTCAGGAATTTCTTTCCAGTAGACTCATGGGCAGTAAACACATGGGAATAACGCCATACCGTTCTTGTAAAATCAGATACACGGAACTGGCCAAGCCAGTCTTCATCCATCATTCCATCTGAAGTCTCTCTGGAAACGATCACCACGATCGGGAATAACCGCTCGGAATCCTTCAGCGCTGTGATCAGATTTCCAAACATCTCCTCCCGCAGGATCCTTCTTCGGTTGGAACACTCAATTCCATTTACAATTCCGATATTATCCACGATTGTCTTATAATAGCCCGGATAGCTGAAGAAGGTTACTCCCGGATCCTGGATGGTATGCTCTCTGGCCGGCTGGGCATATCCGTTGCAAACCTTCAGGATTACCTTCTCCTGCCGGGATACCTCAAGCCCTGCCTCAGAATACCAGATCCTGCCGCCCACTTCCATATCCATATGTCTTACATGCATATTCAGGCGGCGGTTGCCCGGATCATAATTCACAGCCACATGGTAAGCCAGGATATCCGCATGATAGGTGCTGGTCTTCTGTGGCATCTGTTTAAACAATCCGCCATATTTTCCCACGATCCAGCCATATATACTGTCTGCTGCCTGCTGGAAAATCTCCGTAGTAGAAGCCGGCTGTCCCTCTCTCATCCTGCTTCCGTCCACCTCTGTACACATCTGGAATACATTGTGACGGATCAGAGGCTTCATCTCATAATGCCAGGACTCTCCCAAGCTCTCTTCACGGCCATCGTTATAGACATCACGTTCCTTAAAGATTGCTGTCAGACGGCTGTCATGGAACTGGCTGTCGTTTAACAGGGCAATGATCGTATTTACATTGATAGGCACCTTACGGCTGCGGTGAAGCAGCTGGTCCACCAAAGTCTGCTTGCTGGTCTTATAAATACGCTTCGCCAGATTCTCCACCTGTAGGTCACAGTCCTCATCCAGCAGCTGTGCCACCTCCGGGTAGAGCTGTCCCTCTCCCAGCTTCAGGCGGAAATGACTCTTGATCATATCACTCCATCTGCCTGATTTATAAAGGGAATGCCCCAGGTCTTCAAACAGGGTAACCATAGATTTATCACAGAGCTCCAATGTGGCCAGAATACTGTTAAAGTATCTGGAAAATCCCTTGTAATTCTTCCAGAGTTCTTCTCCTTTATAGCGCATATCGTGCTCAATCTCATGCCAGCCTTCGAAAAACATGGTCTTGATCTGGATCTCGAAGGTGTCATCAATATACATATCCCAGGTCTCCGGGGAAATCTCCGTTCTCAAATATTCCGGAAGCCGGCACACACCGTTCAGCTTGGTAGGCTTAAACTCTTCCTCACTTCGTTCTGAGGTAGACCAGCCAATTACGTCGAAAGTATTTTCCACAATGTTCTGGCAGATTTCCACGTCATCATCAAAATACAGGTTGATGCGGACACCTACCAGATCCTGCAGCTTCTTATTCTCTGCCCCGTAATCCTTCAGGGCAAATTTATGAGCCATAGAGGAGGCTGTCTTAATTCTGGAAAAAACCCTGTAGTATAATCCGCACTGCTCCAGCCGGTCACTGATAATGCGCTTCAAATCCTGCTCCACAACAGCCGGAACCTTTACCTTGGCAGCCAATTCCTCCTTTGTGAAAATTACTCGTTTCTGTTCACTCACTAATTTTACACCACCATTTATTTGTAACAGTTCAGCATTTACACGCCTGACACATCAGGGCATCTCCCAGCTGAACCATTACCATATTTTACGTTACTTACGTTCTACTAAGCATACACTTTAGTATAACAGAATTTGCCCAAATAAAAAAGGGAATTTCCGAAATATAATCGAAAAATTTTGGTTAAATCAAAAGCATTTTTTACATGCCTCATACCCCTGGGCCTGTGCCTGGGAAACTGGCTCCTGGTATGCTTTGTCCGGGTTCATATTTCCACAGTCCGGAATACTGTGGTATTTGCTTCCTGTAGCGGAGATCCACACCATTTCCTCCTGGCTGTCATCCGCTGCTGCCGTCTGTTCCGACTCTTCTGAAACAGCCCTACTGCTTCCTTCTGATGCAAATCCAGCCGTTTCCCCGCTTTGTGCAGCCGCTTCTCCATCCCCGGAAGTATAATCATTGCAGGGCTCCATATTCCAGGAAATGGTACTGCCATCTGAGGATGCCACGATGGTGCCCTGTTCATCTGTACGGTATACCGAAATCCCCATGTCCGACAGTTTTTCCATGGTATCTGCATCCGGATGGCCATACATATTCCCAGCTCCACAGCTGATCACCGCAAATTCCGGGACAGTAGCCTGAAGGAAATCCCAGCTTGTAGCTGTGGCAGATCCGTGGTGTCCCACACTTAACACGTCGCAGTCCAGATCCAGACCGGATGCAACCATATCGCTCTCACTGTTGTGGTCCGCATCTCCGGTAAAAATAAAACTGTTGTCCCCATTTGTCAGCTTGATGGCTACCGAATTGGCATTGCTTTCCTTGCTGATTTCCTTTGGGGAAAGAACGGTAAATTCACCAGATCCAAATTCATACTCTGTTCCAACAGCCGGATGTTGCACTTCAAGCCCCTGTGCTGCCACCCCGTCCATAAAGGAATCATACAGGGAAGAATCGTGGACATAATCTGCCCCGATCACGTTATCCACCTGAAAAGCATTCAGACAGCCGATCAGTCCGCTCACATGGTCCTCATCATAATGGGAAGAAATCAGATAATCGATTTCCGATACATTCTGCTCCTGCAAATAGGAAACCACATAACTGGAAGCGCTTCTCGGCCCTCCATCATACAAAAGCGTCTGCCCCTCTGACTGTACCAGAATAGACAGCCCCTGCCCTACATCCAGAAAGTGTACCGTCATGCTGCCGCCAGCTGCCCAAACCGTGCTTTCATTTCCCGGAACAACAACTCCTGCCAGGATCAAAATAAATGTTAAAAGATAGCCTGCAATTCGTTTTCTTAAGTGTTTCATTCTATTCCTTCTTTCGTACTTTTTTACACCCCTGCGTCTTTCTGCTTCGGCGTGTTCCCTTCCTTGGGCGTATCTGCATTTTTCATCTGCCTTTTCATTATAATATATTTTCGTCCCTACAAACATCACTTTTTCTGTTTTGACACTCTTTCTTTCCCCCGCATATAATACCCAGAAGAGCATTTTATGAGGTCGTCCATGTATTACAGTAAAACCTTACGTGCACAACAGGAAAATGTAGACCAGGGAACCCTGCAGATAACGGTCCGTTCGGAGACAGACAACCGGCCTGTGGAAAATGCACTGGTCCGCATTTCTTATACCGGCGATCCAAACAGCGTTATCGAGGAAGTACGGACAGATTCTTCTGGAAACACGCCAATCCTCCAGCTGAAAACGCCGCCTCTGGAATACAGCCTGAACGCTTCTGAGGAGGCACAGCCTTATGCAGAATATTCCATGCAGATCGAAGCCGAGTATTTCCACCAGGAAGAGATCGCAGGCACAGAAGTATTGCCCGCTGTTCTCGCCAAGCAGCCAGTCCTTTTAAATCCCAGACAGACTTCTGTTCCAGACAACAGAGTGGTCATTCCGCCTCACACCCTCTTCTATGAATATCCGCCCAAAATACCAGAATCTGAAATAAAGCCAGTAAATGAAACCGGAGAAATCGTTCTCAGCAAAGTGGTCATCCCAGAGTACATTGTTGTTCACGACGGTCCCGTCGGGGATAACTCCGCCTCCAATTACTATGTACGCTACCGGGATTACATCAAAAATGTAGCCAGCAGCGAGATCTATGCTACCTGGCCTGACGATACAATTCGCGCTAACGTTCTTGCAATTATGTCGTTTACACTAAATAGGGTTTACACTGAGTTCTATAGAAATAAAGGAAAGGACTACACCATAACCTCATCCACCGCCTACGATCACAAATGGATCCGAGGCCGCAATATTTTTGACTCCATCGACCGTATTGTAGATGAACTTTTTGAGAACTACCTTTCCCGTCCCAACGTCCGTCAGCCCATTCTTACCCAATATTGTGACGGAGAACGGGTACAGTGCCGTGACCTGGGATGGATGACACAGTGGGGAAGCAAGCGGTTAGGAGACCAGGGATACTCTGCTATTGAGATCCTGCGTCATTTCTACGGAAACGACATGTATATCAACGTAGCCGAAGAGGTCTCCGGCATCCCATCCTCCTGGCCAGGCTATGATCTGGATATGGGTGCTTCCGGAAACAAGGTGCTCCAGCTTCAGGAACAGCTGAACGCCATCAGCCAGGCTTACCCGGCACTCCCAAAAGTGAATCCAGATGGAATCTACGGCTCCCAGACTCAGGCTTCTGTCCGCAAATTCCAGAACATCTTCGGTCTGCCCGAAACCGGGATCGTAGACTATCCCACCTGGTACAAAATACAGGAAATTTACGTGGGTGTCACCCGGATCGCGGAATTACAGTAAACACAATATGGCGGGATTTCCCTTCTCCCGCCATGTATTATAATACTTATTTTATTATAATCCCCTAATAGATGTTATTCTGCAAGGCATTTTTTGTGCACGTAGTTTACAGAAAACCAGAGAAATGCAGCGGCTTGTCTCCATCGGCATCCGCTTTCCGCCGCAGTATGCTCCTGCCCAGCAGGGCTTTTCCTCTGCTGACCAGCCATCAGCCTTCTGCTAATTCCCTCAGCAGTTCATGCACCGTAGTAATTTTGTCAATCCTGCCCACATTTGCCCCGCAGAACATCAATCCATTCTCCACATCCCCCTTCACAGCATCGATCAGCACCTTCGTAATGCAGTAGGGCACCTGGCTGGGATTGCATTTTTCCAGGCAGTTATAGCATTTCTGTACTGGGATCCGTCCCGTCTCTACCGCTTTTATAAAAGAATTGCGAAGGGCTCTTCCAGGCATTCCAACAGGACTCTGGATGATCTGCACATCCTCTTCCTTCGCATTTACGTATGCCTGTTTATATCTTTCATCCGCATCACACTCCCTGGTTGCCACAAACCGGCTTGCGATCTGCACCCCGTCCGCCCCAAGGAACATGGCATGGTCAATGTCCTTCCGGTCAAAAATCCCGCCAGCGACTACCACCGGAATCTCCCGGCCAAACTTTTCCTCATATTCCTTCTTACAGGTAATAATATCACGGATTTCCTGGTCAAAATCCAATTCCCCTCTGTAAGCCAGCTGCTCCCTGGAAAAGCCCAGATGCCCGCCAGCCTCCGGTCCTTCCACTACGATCAGGTCTGCCGTCCGGTTATACCGGTGTGCCCACATTTTCAGGATTAAATTGAGCGCCCTCTTAGAAGAAACAATAGGCGCGATCCTGGTTCTGCAAAACTCCGGTACCAGCTCAGGCAGCTCCATAGGAAGCCCTGCACCGCTGATGATCAAATCTGCGCCACAGGCTACAGCCTCCCGTACATGTTCTTTATAATGCTTCAGTGCCACCATAATGTTCACACCGATCAGCCCTTTTCCCCTGGCGATCTCCCTTGCCTTCAATATATGCTTTCTAATCGCCTTCAGATTGCACCCTGCCTGGTCTTTCTCAAAGCCCTCCTCGTCATACCCGATCTGGGCTGTGGAAATAACTCCCACTCCCCCTTCTGCTGCCACCGCACCCGCAAGAGAACTTCGGCTCACTCCAACTCCCATTCCTCCCTGGATGATGGGAAGTTCTGCCACCTTATCTCCAATTTTCAAGCTCTTCAAACTGCTGTTATATCCTCTATCCAAAACAATCTCCTCCATATTTCAAAATAGTTTGATTTTAAAACTATTTTAGTATAAAGTATAATTGTTTTTATGTCAAGTTTTTCTTTTATCGCATACTTTATTACATAGTTTTTATTACCACATGCAAGTCTGTTGCCAAACAACCGTGACAAAGCACGAACTCACATTCCTGTTATCGCGGTGATCACCAAAGTTCCATACACACACATATTGGGGGACGCCCTGCCTACAGAAAAAGGCCATGCGTACCAACTTGATACACATAGCCTTCACTTTCCTTCTACATTTTCATCTGCGAACCCCTCTGAAAAACTCTCAGAAAATCTTCAAAATATCATTATACATAACCACAACCATCAACAGCATCAGCACCATCAATCCTGCGAAGTGGATCATGCCTTCCACCTGCCGGTTCACAGGCTTCCTGCGAACTGCCTCAACCACCAGGAAGACCAGACGTCCGCCGTCCAGTGCCGGAAGCGGAAGCAAGTTCATCACACCAAGGTTTGCAGACAAAAGTGCTGCCATATACAGCATATTTACCCAGATGGTCAGCATGCCTTCACTCTTGCTTGCTTCATAGGTACTGCCGATTGCATCTACCACGCCAACCGGACCGCTTAAATCCTTCACCCCAAGTCCGCCGGTAAGAAGCTCCTTCAGACTAAGCAGCGTAGACCGGATCATATATTTTACTTCCAGTGTTCCATATTTCAGCACTTCAAAGCCCTGTGTCCTGGTATACGCCAGATTATAGGAAAAACGAAGCACTGCAGAGCGGGATTCTGAGGGTGTTACCTCTGCGGTATACTCCAATCCATCACGCTCATAGGTAATGGTCACAGCCTCACTTGTAAGCGGATGCTCAGCAAGATATGCAGTATAATCATCTGCATTTTCCAGTCTGGTTCCGTTAATAGATGTGATCACATCCCCAGGTTCCACTCCAGTCTCAGACAGACCCATTCCCGGGATCAGAGATTCCACTTCCAGAGAATCAGGACTCTTTCTGTTAAATCCAAGAAGATATCTCACCTGCACATCCGGTTTGAAAGAAAGCTCCACATCTTTTCCATCTCTCTCCACCGTCATATGGATGGTCTCATCCTCCTGTGGACTGTTCAGATACATATACAGATAGAGATCTCTTGCCAGGTCAATGTGATAGCCCTGGTATTCCTTGATGATATCCCCTTCCTGAAGACCAGCTTCAGCCACGGTAGAGCCGCTTTCCACCTGGGTAACCTTTGCCGGATCATAGCCAACCAGGGCCACAATGATCACTGCAAACACGAAAGCCAGAATAAAGTTAAAGATAGGTCCTGCCGCAACTGTAGCAATCCTTCCCCATACCGGTGCTCCATTAAAAGTCCCCTGCGCCTCATCCTCCATGTCCTCTCCCAACATGGCACAGGAGCCTCCAAGAGGCAGAAGCTTCAGAGAATATCTGGTTCCATTCTTCTCTGTGCTAAGCAGTCTTGGTCCCATTCCAAGGGAAAATTCTGTTACCACGATCTTGTTTTTTTTTGCCAGCAGAAAATGTCCCAGCTCATGAAAAAGAATAATCGCACTAAAAATCAACAATGCCAGAATGATCTTCAAACTACCACCTGCTTTCAATCCATTTATAAGTCTCGTCTTCTACTGCCAGTATCTCCTCCAGATCCGGATCCGCGATCACATGGTGTCTCTCCATAGACTGTGCAATAATATCGTAAATATCCAGGAAACCGATCTTTTCCTGTAAAAACTTCTTCACAGCCAGCTCATTTGCTGCATTAAACACAGTCGGCATACTGCCGCCTTTTCTTGCAGCATCCATAGCCATTGGAAGTCCCAGGAATGTCTCCATATCCGGATCTTCGAAGGTAATCTCTTTTAATTTATGGAAATCCAGCCTTTTTCCATTCAGATATCTGCGCTCTGGATAATAAAGTGCATACTGGATGGGAAGCCGCATATCCGGAGTTCCAAGCTGTGCCATAACCGCGCCATCCTTAAACTCCACCATGGAATGGATAATGCTCTTCGGCTGGACAACCACCTGGATATGATCCAGATCCACATCAAACAGCCATCTGGCCTCCATAACCTCAAGGCCTTTATTTACCAGTGTAGCGGAATCCACTGTGATCTTCTGTCCCATTACCCAGTTCGGATGCTTCAGGGTATCTGCAAGAGTCACATGTTTCAGCTCCTCTTTCTTTCTTCCGCGGAAAGGACCGCCGGAAGCTGTGATAAGAAGCTTCTCCACCTGAGCACGTTTTTCCCCGTGAAGAGCCTGGAAAATAGCACTGTGCTCACTGTCTACCGGAAGGATCTGCACCCCATACTCTTTCGCCATAGGAATGATCAGATGGCCAGCCGTTACCAGTGTCTCTTTGTTGGCAAGTGCAATATCCTTGCCAGCCCTGATGCCCTCCATAGTCGGACGGATTCCGATCATTCCAACCACAGCAGTCACCAGAATGTCCGTCTGGGGCATACGTGCAAGTTCCAGCAGTCCATCCATACCGGATACGATCTTTACATCCAGGTCTGCAAGGCGGACAGCCAGGTCCTTAGCCGCATTCTCATCCCAGACTGCGATCAGCTGGGGATGAAACTCTCTCGCCTGCTCTTCCAGCATTTTTACATTTTTTCCGGCACTGATCCCCAGTACCTCTATGTCACCGTTGGCTCTTACCACATCCAGTGTCTGTGTACCGATGGAGCCGGTTGAACCTAAAATTGCAATTTTCTTCATGTAAAATTCCTTTCATTCCATCACACGGGCAAATCATGCCTTATCATTTCCGCTCATTCATGCAAATATTTCGTTACCAATCCTGCATCAGATTCCCAGCACCAGCTTCGCAAGGAAATAAATAGCCGGAGCGGTAAAGATCACACTGTCAAATCTGTCCAGGATTCCTCCATGTCCCGGGATCAGCTTTCCATAATCCTTGATTCCCTGGTTTCTCTTAATGGCAGAAGCAGCCAGGTCTCCCACCATGGAGATCAGTGCCCCAACTGCACAGATCAGCGCATATTCTGCCACCTTGCCGCCAGTTGCAGCCGCATAGATTGCTCCTAAAAGGGCAGCTCCGGCCACTCCGCCGATTCCGCCTTCCACGGATTTCTTCGGGCTTAAGATCGGTGCCATCTTGTGCTTACCAATCAGCATTCCCACACAATATGCACAGGTATCACATCCCCATGAGCACAGGAAGATCAGCCACACCAGGAATTTGCCATCCGGCAGGTTTCTGGTAAGATAAATGAAGGACAGCATCACAGCCACATACACAACTGCAAAAAACGCAGGCATTACCTGATCTGCCTTAAACTTGGGATACGTAAATACATAGACAAACATAAAGATCATAAACGAGATGATCACGCCCATCATTCCGTATTTTTCAAAATCCAGTGCCATCAGCACATAATAGATCACTGCTCCCACATACCCGGCGATTTCCAGTGCATTAAACTGATCCTCTCTTACCTTCATCACCTTGTACAGTTCCTGCATTCCGATCAGGGAGATTCCAAGCAATGTGAAAAACAGCACATAACCTCCGCTGATGATTGTCAGAAGCGCTACTGCAACCAGCACAATACCGCTTAAAAGACGTGTCTTAAACATCTTACTCCTCCTTCACACCGCCATATCTTCTGTCTCTTTGATTATATTTCTCAATAGCCTGTATTAATTCAGCTTTATGGAAGTCCGGCCATGCCACATCTGTAAAATAAAATTCTGTGTAAGCCAGCTGCCACATAAGGAAATTGGAAAGTCTCTGCTCTCCGCTGGTACGGATCAAAAGGTCCGGATCCGGCACTCCTGCAGTATCCAGATAGCTCTCCACCCGCGCTTCGGTCACATCCTCAGGGGAAAGCTTTCCATCAGCTACATCCTGAGCCATTTTTTTCATTCCTCTTGTGATCTCATCACGGCTTCCGTAGTTCATGGCGATCTGGAAATACAGCTCATCATAATCCTTGGAAAACTCCTCCAGTTCCCGGATGCTCTCCTGGATATCCGGTGCGAAAGCGGAAATATCGCCAATGATCTTGATCTTCATTTTATTATCTCTGGAAATCTTGATACATTTCTTCAGATAGCTGCGGAACAGTTTCATAAGACCGTCAACTTCCTCCCTGGAACGCTTCCAGTTCTCTGTGGAAAAAGCGTAGACAGTCAGATATTTCACGCCCAGATCCTTGATGTCGTAGCAGACCTGCTCCAGATTGGCGCAGCCCTTTATGTGTCCATAGCCTCTTGGCATTCCTTTTGCCTTTGCCCAGCGCCCGTTTCCATCCAGAATTATGGCAATATGATTGGGTACATTCATAATTTTCTCCTTATTTTATTGATTTCTATAAAAGCCAGAAAAGAGCTCCTGTTAAGAGCTCTCTCTGCATTTCTTTATAATAGACTGTCCCTATTATACAGTCATGATCTCCTTACCCTTTGCATCTACTGCTGCATCTACATCTTTGATGTATTTGTCAGTAAGCTTCTGGATCTTGTCTTCCAGCTCTTTGATCTCGTCCTCAGATACATCCTCTTCTTTTTTCAGTTTCTTGTATGCATCATTGGCATCACGGCGGATGTTGCGGACTGCAACCTTGGCAGCCTCACCTTTCTTCTTAACGTCCTTAACCAGATCTTTACGGCGCTCCTCCGTAAGCTCCGGGAAAACAAGACGGATCACTTTACCATCGTTGTTCGGGTTCAGGCCAAGATCAGAAGTAAGGATTGCTTTCTCAATTCCTTTGATCAGGCTGGATTCCCATGGCTGGATCTGGATCATACGGGCTTCCGGAACGGTGATATTTGCCACCTGCTGAAGTGGTGTAGGGCTTCCATAATAATCTACAGTCAGCTTGTCAAGGATATGGGGATTGGCACGTCCTGCGCGGATGGTAGCCAACTCTGCCTCTAAGCTTCCCAGTGTTTTTTTCATTTTCTCTTCATACTTCTGAATTCTCTCATCCATAAAATTAATCTCCCTCTCTATGATTTTCTGCTGGTAAGCAGTATTATCCGGTTTCTTATACAGTCACTTTCGTTCCGGAGAATTTTCCGTGAACGGTATTGATAATGCTGTTCTCCTCGTCAAGAGCAAATACAAGCATCGGCATCTTCTGCTCCAGACACATGATGGAAGCGGTAAGATCCATAGCTGCAAGCTTCTTATCTACAACCTCCTGAATGGAAATCTCGTCGTACTTCACAGCGTTCGGGTTGGTCTTCGGATCGCTGTCGTAAATACCATCTACAGCCTTTGCAAGAAGGATGGCATCTGCCTCGATCTCAACTGCACGAAGAACAGTAGCTGTATCGGTAGAGAAATACGGATGTCCGGTACCGCCTGCGAAGAATACCAGTTTGCCCTGTGCAAAGCTCTCCTCTACGCTGTCCTTGGAATACAGCTTTGTAAATGCGCCGCATGCAAATGGAGTGTAGATCTCAGTCTGCATTCCTGTATATCTGCAAAGGTCAGATACATAGATGCAGTTCATAATAGTGGCAAGCATACCGATCTGATCTGCCTTATTGCGGTCGATGGTCTCGCTGGTACGTCCTCTCCAGAAGTTTCCTCCTCCGATCACGATCCCGATCTGTACGCCTTCGTCAGAAATTGCCTTGATCTGCTTCGCTACTGCAAGTACAGTGGCTTCGTCAAAGCCTGTTTTCTTCGGGCCTGCAAGAGCCTCCCCGCTTAATTTTAATAATACTCTTTTCATTTCCATTCTTTTGTCCTGCCTTATTTTATATTAATAATATCCAGAGCAGCGTCTTTGCCTCTGGCATCCATTATTATCGATTTACCATACCCCGGCAACCACTTCATTGCCGCTTTCATCTACTGTAGTGGAAACAGTAAAGGTATCATAATAATGATATCCTGTCTCTCCGGTTTCCGGCTCATTCTCATAATCGCTTCCGTTTGCATCGCCAATTGCTGCGATCAGACTGCTGAGGGGCTGTCCGATGTACTGTTTCGCAGCATCTGCACTTGCATCAGATGGATCTGTATTGCCTCCATTATTATCCGGAGCCTGTGTTGGATCCGGATCTTCTCCATCATCAGATGGAGCCTGTGTTGGATCTGGCTCTTCTTCCGGAGTCGGTGTCACATCTGTTTCCTCCTGATCCTCGGAATCGTCCTCACTGTCATCCAGGCCAAGTCTTGCCTTTACCTCACTCAGTGTAGAAGTCTCTTTCTTACTGCTGCCAGTCAGATAAGTAGCGTATGGAATGGCATCATCGCCTGTTCCATCCATCTTAAGGGTGATCTGTGTGATCACAGTCAGCGGAAGCTTACGGAAATAACAGTCTGTAAGATCTTCGTCCTCATATACGATCCGGATATCATAACTGGTAACTGCATTTCCATCTGCATCCTTCACACTGGCATCATAGTAATAAAGTGCCTTATCATTATCATTCAATGTAAATAAACCATTGATCAACTCTGTTCCCCAGTCATCATCGTCATCGCTGGTCGGGCGTACATAAAGTCCCTTGATGGCAGAGCCGGTTCCATTTACAATAATTACCTTGGAAGCAGTTGCAGTCTTGTCTCCGATCACATTCTTAATATCTGCATCATCGGATTTCTGCATATCTACAAGGGTTCCATCATCCGCCTGGGCTGTATCTGTATTCTCGGCAGGAGCTACAGTCACCTGCGCATCCTGGGTTGTATCATCAGTCTTTTTCTTACCGCATCCGGCGGCTGCCATGGCAGTTACCAGCAACGCTGCAAGAATCACATAACGTTTCTTCATAATCTATAATCCTCCCACAAAAAGAATTAAACATCCACTTTTTGTTCTCCATTATTATTACAGAGTATGGCAGACTTGTCAACCGAAGGCGGAATGATTTCATACAATTTTTAGACTTTTCGTTGTTTTTGAAACACTTTCCAAAAGCCACTAAAGCTTTGTATTCCGGTATTCATTGGCTGAAATTCCTTCCAGCTTCTTAAATACCCTGGAAAAATGAGCCACATCTGTAAAGCCCACCATTTCTGAAATATCCACGATCCGAAGCTGCATTTCTTTCAGAAGTTCTTTGGCATGCTCCACGCGGATCTGATTCAGTATTTCAGAAAAATTCCGTTTCTCATGCTTGTTCAGAAGCTTACTTAAATGCCACTGACTAACGTAAGTCTTCTCTGCCACCAGGCCCAGTGTCAGCTTTTCGTTGTAATGCTCCTCCATATAGGCAAGGGCGTTCTTCACAATAAAGCTGCCGGCGGTACTCTCTTCCTGGTCATCCTCATGAGAAGCCACTCCCTTTTTCTTCAGGATCTCCACCATTGCTGCCAGGGCTTCCTCTATCTCTTCCAGTTTGGATGGCTTCAGAAGGAATCTGCACACGCCTAGCCGGATGGCTTCCTGGCAGTAATCAAAATCACGGTATCCTGTAAGGATACTGATCTGCATATCCGGAAACTCAGATTTCAAGGCTGCGATCATTTTCAGCCCATCCAGCCCCGGCATGGAAATATCGGAAAAAATAATATCCGGCTTCTTCTCCCGGATGGTGGTCAGTCCTTCTTTCCCATCATAAGCACAGGCTGTCACCATGCACCCGTACTTTTCCCAGGGAACCAGCTTGGAAATCCCTTCCACAATAATCGGTTCATCGTCTATAATCACCACATGATACATTTATATACCCCCATCATAACTCCACTGTATTTTCCAATTACCGTCCAGATTTTTCTTTGCCAATCAGGTCCTTCCAATACAGCTTCTGCTTTTCTCATTATACCTTAAAATAAGAGTCCGGTCAAAGAGGACCCTTTGTTTTCACACAGCAAAAAACAGGAAATTGCCATCCAAGCAATTCCCCTGCCTTTGCATTATCCCTTTACAGCTCCCGCTGTCATACCCTTTACAATATATTTCTGCAAGCATACATACACGATCAGAAGCGGAACCACAACCAGTGTTACAACCGCTGCCATAAGACCATAGTTGGTTTCCTCCTTGGAAGAAATTTCCAGAAGAAGTCTTGTGATCGCCCATTCATCCTTATTCCGCAGGAAAAACTGCTGGGTAAACAGATCGTTGTAGCTCCATAAGAAACTGAAGATCCCAACGGTTGCAAAGGATGGTTTTGTCAGCGGCATGATCACCTTAAAGAAAATCTGATAGGCATTGCAGCCTTCCATAAATGCCGCTTCCTCCAGATCGATCGGAAGACTCCGTATGTAACCGGTGAGTACCACAATGGCAAATGCCATGTTTCCAGCGATCTGCGGAAGGATCACGGACAAAAGTGACATCCATGTTTTTCCGGAGCCTGCGATCCCCCATCCAAACTCCATCCGGAACACTGGGATAATCGTGGAAAAAACAGGGAACATCATTGCCGCAATTACAATGTTATACAGAAGCTTATTGCCCTTGAAGCTGTATCTAACCAGTGCAAAGGACGCCATTCCGGCCAGCAGGATCACCACTGCTGCCACACATCCGGAAATAATGATGCTGTTTTTGTAGGCATTTATGATGTTCATTTTCGAAAATGCGTCTGTATAGTTGGCTGTGGTAAACAGCTTCCCAACCGGCATGGAAAAAGCATCAGACATGATCTGTTTCTTGTCCTTAAAAGAATTTGAAATTACCCAGAAGATTGGGTAGATCGTTGTAACCGCCCAGAAAATCAGAACGATATAAATGATAAATGTATTCACATTCTTAATATGATTTTTCTTCATTTAAATTCCTCCTTCTGGGTTAATAATCCCGCTCTTTAAAAATCTTATTGACCACCTTCGATAAGATCACACCAAGAATTACGATAAAGAAGGCGATTGCCGAGCTGTAATCAATATCCGGTGCCTGCATGGTCTTATAGTACATATAGGTTCCTGTCAGCCAGGTTTTTCCAAGAGGTGCTCCGTTTGGAAACATTACCCATGGAAGATCGAATACCTTAAGTGCTCCCGTTACCGCAAGAACTGCGCAGGTGCAGACTACATTGTGAAGCATGGGCCAGGAAATATATCTTACCTTCTGCCATCTGGTTGCCCCGTCAATAGCGGCTGATTCATAAAGCTCTTCCGGTATGTTGTTCAGTCCTGTCACCAGAATGATGAAATAGAATCCCACATACTGCCATACCACCGGAGTCATCATAACCGTCAGTGGATAAAGTTCCTTCCAGTTTGTCTTCTGTCCCACCAGCTGGCTTAGCATGCCGCCGTCATACTGGAAGATCAGGTTAAAAAGAACACCAAGTGCAGTAGCAGATACCACGATTGGGAAAAAGTACACAATACGGAAAAACTTTGCCCCTCGTTTTATATTGTCCACCAGCATGGCCAGGATCACTGCCAGCCCAACCTCACCAAACAAGGTAACAAAAATCATGATCACTGTATTTTTCAGTGCCACTCTCATGTTTGGATCTGTGAGCAGCTCTGCATAGTTCTTATAAAATGGATCATTGACGCCCTTGGCTCCTCCGCCTAAGTTTCTGATCTTCATGAAGCTGTTTACGATATTCTGAAGAAATGGATAGTACAGAAATACTGCCATGAAAAGGAACGCCGGGACCAGAAATACCCATGCAGGTTTTTTATTTTTATATACGTTCACAAAGAAACACCCCTCTTTCTTATAAAAGAGCCGGAGAAGTTTCTCCTCCGGCCCAGTCCTTTCCTTCTTTCCAGAGTGATTCTGGAAAGCTGCTTAAGGGGTGCTTATTCTGCATTTTCCTCAATGATTTCCAGCATTTCGCTGATCGCGTCTGCGATTTCAGTCTGTCCCTCTACGATCTGAGGCATGTTGTCAAAGATCGGAGCTCTCTCATCCTGTGTAACAAGGTCCTGAACTGCACCTGTGATACCAGTTGTGTCTTTCAGCATTGCAAGGGCATCTTTTTCCAGGTTGGTAAGGCTGCTCTCATCGATCTCTGCTCCATTTTTCAGAGCGGTTGTAGCAGTTCCTGCAAAAGCGGATACGGTTTCGTCGCTGATGAATTTCTCTACCAGGGAAACAGCTGCGTCACGTTTTTCTTCATCTTCCCAGCATTTTGTGGAAATATACCATCCAGAGGAAAGACCTCCGATAATGTCTGTGCTCTTTCTGTCACCATTTCCAGGTACATAAGTTACAGTAAAGTTGTCAATGTCATCCGTTCCTTCTTTGATTCCGCCCATTTTCCAGGAACCATCCAGATAGAAAGCGGATTTGCCTTCCAGGAAGCTCTGGAACACTTCGTCACCTGTTGCGGTATTGGTATTCTCGGATAAGAAGCCTTTCTCATAAAGATCCTTGATGTCTGCAAGACCTGCCTGCCATGCTTCTCCTGCTGCATCATCAAGAGCTGCCGGAACTGTGGTGTGTGTCTTCGCACTGTCGTGATTGTAAATTGCAAACTCAAACCAGTAGTGAGGCTCTTTTGCAAGGGAGGTAGCGATCGGAGTATAGCCTGCGTTCTTAATGATCTGACAGGTCTCCAGGAACTGATCCCATGTGGTATCTGCTGTAGGGATCTCGGCCTCTGCTGCTTCCATAACAGCTTTGTTTACGTAAAGGCCTTCCCAGTAACCATAGAATGGAACTGCATACTGTACACCGTCAGCCGGAGAAGCCGGGATCATGTCATCTTTCATGTTGGAAGCATATTCCGGATACTCTGCGCGGATATCTTCGATGGAAACAACCTTGCCAGCCTCAACGAATGGATTGGAATCGTTGCCGTTGAAGAAGAACAGCACGTCTGGTTCTGCACCGGTTTCAAAGTCTGAAATAATTCTTGCCTTAAAGGTCTCATCAGATGTTGCAGAAGCATCTTCTACCGTATTTCCAGTCTCATCCTCCCATGCTTTGATGGTGTCCTGATAAAGTTCTACGTTGCTCTCATTTCCTGCAAATGTTGTAGTTACATTTAAGGTAACGCCGCCGTCAGCCATTGCTGTTACCGGAAACATAGATGCTGCCATAACTCCACATAATACTGCGCTTAACACTTTTTTCTTCATACCAAAAACCCTCCTGTTTTATTTATTTTTTGTTTTGGTCCGTGTCTCATCTTGTAGCTATATCTTACATCCTGGGTTCGGTATTTTGAATAACTGGTTCTGCCATTTCTTGTTTTTTATTGTCATTTATGTACAACAATTTTTATCAATCCGTAACAAGAATCGTCAATGTAGAGATTGTCTGTTCTTCATTACAGGGTTCAATGGTAAGTCCGCAGGTTTCCCCATATAAAATCCGCAGTCTCTGATTCACATTGGCAATTCCAAGGTTTCCGGAGGATTCCTTTCGTGCATCATAATCCGGTGCCAGCAGACGCTTTACCTTTTCCTCGTTTTCTTTTCCAAATGTACCATCATTGATGATCTCAATATAAAGATACCTTTCATCCCGGCGTGCCCGCAGAAGGACAGTGCCGCCGCCTCTTGGAATAATGCCATGCTCAATGGCGTTTTCAATGATCGGCTGCATGATCAGACGGGGAACCATCATTCCCATCAGTTCCTCCGGGATCTCTTTCTTTACCGTCAGCCTTTTTCCAAGCCGCTCGGCAATAATGTAGAAATAGGCATTCACATAGATCATTTCCTGGGAAAGCTTTACTTCCGGCAATCCCTTTCGATCCATAGCCGCATCCATTAACGTGGACAAGGCCTCGATCATCTTGGAAACCTTCTCATTTCCTTCCAGTCTTGCTTCCCAGTTGATGATCTCCAGGGTATTGTTCATAAAATGCGGGTTAATATGGGACTGTAGCGCCATGATCCTGGCATCCCGAAGAGCCAGTTCTTCCTCATAAATATGGTCAAACTGGTATTTCAACTGCCCGGACATCTGGTTGATGGATTTCCGGAGATATTCAAATTCCAGATTTTCCATAGGTGTTTCTACCTGGTAGCCCAGATTTCCCTTTTCTATTTCTTCTGCGCTTGTCATCAGCTTTTTCACCGGCCTGGAAAGCTCTTTTCCCGAAAGCTTCATAAACATGATCATCAGGGGGATCAGCACAAGCCCCATGGCAAAGATCACATAGAAATAGCCATAGAGGAACTTAAACAGGGACATTTCCTTTGCATAGAGCACCAGATTCATCTGGTAATCATTCTCTTTCTGGCTGCCAAAAACGTAGACCTCGCCCTTCTCCAGCTCATAAGAGGCTTCGTTTTTCAAGTCCATCTCTTCTGCCTTCCTGGCTGCCAGGGGATCTTCGTTTGTATTTTTTTCGTCCGTTACTACCTGGATCCCGGATATGGTAAGAAGAACGCCAAAATCCTCCCAGGCAGTCGTAACAGGTTCAAAGCAGTAATCCACATTTACCCTGCTTACCAGAATGCCCCAGGAGGTAAAACTTCGGTCCATCATGTTCCGGACAATATAAATTCCATTGTCCGTCTTTAAAAATCCAACTGCCGTATCCAGATCCTCTGCCAGCTTTAGTACTTTATCCCGGTCCTGGTCAAAAAAGTGCTGGATCATGCCATAACTTCCACCGGTTCCAAAGTTATAGCTTGTATAATGTTTATTCAGCGGATCTTCTTTTAGCATTAATACTGTAAAAATATTATTTTTTCTGTGGGAGTACTGCGCATCCAGATAATTCTGTACTCCGTTGGAAAAAATACGCTCTCCGTCAGCGCCTTGCCTTCTGTACTGCCGGTACTGTTCAAATAAAGTTCCGTCATAGGTCGCCTGACGGGAGTCCGCAATGGCTCCGTTCAGCCTTTCCGCACAGGTGCGGGTATTTAGCCCGGCCTGTGCACTAAGACGTTCCATCTGATTCTCCCTCTGGGTGATCAGCATATAGGAACCAATGAGCCCAATGATCACCAGAAAAGGGAGAACCCAGCACAACAACATGATTTTTGCAAATTTCCACTTCAGAGAGCGTATCTTCTTTTCTTTATTCATTATTTTAATTCCAGAAACTCCTCAAAAATATCTACCAGCTCCATGGCACAAAGCTCACTGTCCATCTCACAGAATATGCGCAATAAAGGTTCTGTTCCGGAAAAACGTGCAATGATCCAGCCGCCGTTCTGGAAATATACCTTGCAGCCATCCAGGTAGGATACCTTGCTGATGGCATAAGGCAGCTTCGGCAGCAGCTTATCAAGCATCAGTGTCTTATGGATCTGTTCCTTGCGCTGTGCCGTAAAACGGTAATCCCGCTCTACCATATGGATTTCTCCATACTCCTGCTCGATTTCTTTTGCGATTTCAGAAAGCTTTTTGCCTGTGACCGCGATCATCTCAACCAGAAGGGAAGCTGCATAAATTCCGTCTTTTCCGTTGATATGACCTTTTACCGTAAGACCACCTGAGGATTCTCCGCCAATGATCGCATCTGTTTCCTGCATTTTTGCAGAAATGTACTTAAATCCAACAGGCACCTCATAACATTTCTGTCCAAAGCTTTCGGCCACACGGTCAAGCATATGGGTAGTTGCCACATTGCGGACAACCGGGCCTGACCATCCCTTATATTTTACCAGATAATAATATAAAAGTACAAGAATATCGTTTGGATGAAGGAACCTTCCTGTATCATCGATCACGCCGATCCGGTCCGCATCTCCATCTGTAGCAATTCCGATATCACAGTAACGGTCCAGCACATAATTCTGCAGGGGACGTAAAGTAGCTGCATTTGGTGCCGGAAGCTTACCGCCAAACAAGGTATCATGGCGTTCGTGGATGGTCTCCACCTCACATCTTGCTATGGATAAGATCGTCTTCAGGGAGGTCTGGCTCACCCCATAAAGAGGGTCCAAAGCCACCCTCAGGCCTCTCTCCCGGATTGCCTGCATATTTACCCTGGAGATAATATTGTCGATGTATTCGTTCAGTGGATTGAACTCCACTACCAGGCCTGCATTTTTTGCATTTTCATATTCCATAGCCGGAACAGGTTTTCCAGCTTTTATATCCGCTTCCACCATGCGGATATAATTTTCGATTTCCTGTGTCTGCTCCTGGTTGGCATCTCTTCCGCCTTTTGTAAAGACTTTGATTCCATTATAGATTGCAGGGTTATGGCTTGCTGTGACCATCATTCCATAGGACAGATTATGGGCCATCACATAATACATGATCAATGGAGTAGGGGAAGACTTATTTACAAACCAGCTGCGGATCCCATTTGCTGCCAGCGTCTCGCATGCCCACATCACAGATTCTTTGGAAAGGAAACGGCGGTCATAACCAATGCAAAGCCCCTGGTCTGCCACTCCCTCATCCTGCATTTTCCTGGCAATGGCTTCTGCCAGGATCTGAATATTTGCCTTGGTAAATTCATCTCCGATAACAGCTCTCCAGCCTCCTGTACCAAATTTTATCATTTTTCTCCTCCTTCTAGCAGTCCGCTCCATCCAAAGCTGCTGTGCTTCCTTCCACATCCCTGTGTCCCAGGATCACACGAACCTTATGAATGCTGCCTTTTTCCAAAACCGGAAGTGCCTCAACCTCTTTGTCATCCAGGAAAATGCGGCTTACACCTTTGGATATATGTTCTGGATTTTCTACTGTGATCTCATACTGCGCCCCGCGCCACTGTCTTGTCAGGGTAAATCCATCCCAGTCTTTCGGGATACAGGGGTCGATCTCCAGGTGATCCAAGCCTGGGCGGATGCCCAGCATATAATGAGTGGCAGAATAATATGCCCATCCGCCGGTTCCCGTCATAAACGGATGTCTTGCCCGTCCAAAAGCCGTATGGTCCTTTCCCACAACAAACTGACAGTAGGAATAAGGCTCTGCCTCCCGGATCTCAATCTTGTCATTCTGGTAATACGGGCAAAGCGCGTGATAAAATTCCATGGCCCGGTCGCCTCTACCAAGCATACACTCTGCAGCCCAGGCCCATGGGTTTGGATGGCTGAAAATCGAAGCATTCTCCTTCAGTCCCGGATAGACTCTGGTCACAAAACCAATGTCATCATCTGGTCTGGTATAGGCAGGACCGTTAAGCATAATTCCATATGGGGTAAAAAGCTGGTCGTAAACGCTGTCCATGGCTTTGATTCCCTTGTCATAAGGCGCTGCGCCTGAAAGCACTGCCCAGGCATTGGATTCCAGATGGATTTTTCCTTCTGTGTCCTTCCTGGTTCCAATTTTACGTCCCTTTGCAGTAATTCCCCGAATGTACCAGTCTCCATCCCAGAGAACCTTATCGCAGACTGCTTTTACCCGTTCTCCCATTTCAGTATATTTCTGTACATCAGCTTTCTCACCTTTATATTCGGCCAGTTCTACAAATTTACAGATTGCCCAGTAGTGGAGAAAAGAAACCATGGCGCTCTCGCCGCCGCCCAGGTTCAGACAGTCGTTCCAGTCTGCCCTGAGTCCTTTGCAGATTCCGTCCGCTCCCACCTGTCTGCAGGAAAAATCCAGGATCCGTTTCATATGCTCGTAGACGCTGCCTTCACCGCCATCTGCGTACGTATAGATTTCATCCAGGAAAGAAAATTCACCGCTTTCCTTCACATACTCATTGATGGAAGCAACCAGCCACAGCGCATCATCTGAGCAGGTATCTTCAATTCCGTGGATCATATCCGCAAGCTTGGGTGTTGGGACAACAGTGGGGGATTTAAAAGGCTTTTTGTCTTTCTGGGCCGGATCAAACCATTCCGGCTGGAACAGGTGAAGCCCATATCCCTCTTTTACCAGGCCGCGGAGCAACTCCACGATCCTCTGGCGGCATTTTTCCGGATTAGAGTGCGGTACTGTCATGGAATCCTGAGAGGTATCCCGGTAGCCAAGACCGGTGCGTCCGCCTACCTCAATAAAGGAGGCAAATCTGGAGAACATAATGTTCACCTCCGCCTGATATAAGGTCCAGGTATTGATCAGGGTGTTCATTCCCTCATCCGGAGTGTGGATCTGTAATTTATTTCTCTTTTTCTCCCAGTATTCCCGCAGCTGGTCGTATACATGGTCCACAGCCGGACCATTTGCATATTTCGCGCGAATCTTCCTTCCGTTTTCTCTGTTGCCTTCGCCCAGAAGAAAGATCACCCGGACTTCCTCGCCAGGTGCCAGCTTAAGCTGCTTGTGGAGCGCTCCGCAGTGGTTATTTCCCAGTTCACTGCTGCCGCTTAACCAGCCCTTTTCCACTCCCATGGGATTGTCCTCTGTGCGGTAATTTCCTATAAATTTGTCTCTCAGGCAATCGTAGCTGTCCGGGGTAAAATCAGCCGTGAAAAACTGATACCCGAATTCTTCATAAAAAAGGTCGCATTCAATGATCCCGTCCTCGTAGGAGGAGCCGGAAGCATACATGCTCATCTGGAAGTTCTGGTTGTCCATGGCAATCTGATGAAATGAAAATTCCAGATAGGAAAAAACACTGATCTTTCGTGGTCTGTCACTAGTGTTCCGGATCTTAACGTCCCAGATTTCCACAGGATCATCCATTGCAACAGACATTTTCTGGGTTGCGCAGATACCGTTGTAATCACATTCATAAACAGAATACGACATGCCGTGGCGACAGATGTATTTCGCCTGATCCAGCGGCTTTCCTACCGGCTGCCAGGATACGCTCCAGTAATCTCCGCTTTCGTCATCTCTCAGATACACATAATGTCCAGGTCTGTCCATAGGCACCCCGTTAGGACGAAATTTGGTAATCCTGTGATACTCCGGTGATTTGTAAAAAATATAGCCTCCCGCAGTGTGGTTCAATACTGCGCACATGTCCTTCACGCCAATGTAGTTGGTCCACGAAGTCGGAAGATCTACCCGGTCAATTACGTACTCCCTTTTTTCATTGTCAAAATATCCATATCGCATAAGAAAACCCTCCTAGTTTTTCTTCCCCAATTCTTATCTTCATTATAGGATGTTTTCCTGTGCTTCGGAATGGTTGCTTATGGGAAAAATTGTCTAAACTTGTGCAAGAATGGTTGCTAGTTCGTGTGCTGTTTCCGTAAACAAAAAAAGAGTCAGGGACAGTTTTTTCTGCCTCTGACTCAAATGAATATCTACTTGTGAACAATAGCGACCTCAATGTTTAAAAACCGGCGTTTCTTCGTTCCTTACGCATATCCCTGCGGAGCACAGCTGCTTCATGGCGGCCCTTTTCAGCTTCTGTGCGGATAATAAGCCCCGGGATCTGTGTGGGGTGCTCATTTTCATCTACCGCTACCATTACGGAAAAGGCACGGTTCACCAGATAGCGCATGCCATCCCCACGCTCTACGTAAGAGTCAATTTCCACTTCCATGGAGGTATTTCCCACATAAGTCACATAGCCGATCATGACAAGGATCTCGCCCTCATAAACCGGCTCTTTGAACTGCAGATTGTCGACTGCTGCAGTTGTTACCCGGTAAGTCCCGCAGTGGCGCATGGCAACCACGCCAGACACCTCATCCACCCACTGCATCAGCATTCCGCCGAAAAGCCTGCCTCCGGCGTTTAAATGCTGGTGCATGATCAGGTGCACCTGCTCGGTTTTGGACTCCTCCACCGTTTTCATTATACGGGTTTCTTTTGTTGTTCTCATCCTAAAAATCCCCAGCTTTCATTACTTTTAATATAAATTTTTCACTTTGAAATCGCGCTCTGCTTCTCTTCTCTGATCCTTCTTGGCAATATCCTGACGTTTATCGTACAGTTTCTTACCTCTTGCCATGCCAATCTCTACTTTCACAAGGCTGTCCTTAAAATAAACCTTAATCGGCACAAGGGTAAGGCCTTTTTCCTTCAGCTTTGCTTCCATCTTGTTGATCTCGCTTCTGTGAAGCAGCAGCTTCCGGATACGAAGGGGATCTTTGTTGAAAATATTCCCTTTCTCGTATGGGCTGATATTCATTCCGTAGATATAAACTTCCCCATTCTGGATTCTAACAAAGGACTCCTTCACACTGCATTTTCCCATACGCAGGGATTTCACTTCCGTTCCTGCCAGGGCAATTCCAGCCTCATAAGTATCCTCAATAAAATAATCGTGAAACGCTTTTTTATTATTTGCAATCAGTTTGATTCCTGGTTTCTTTGCCATAAGTTCCTCCCTGTATGGATTGCCGCCTGGGGACGGCACTTGTTATAAACCAAAGTTATATTTACGTTACCACGCACTGGCAACACATCACGAGCTGTCTGGGTGAAGCTCGTGAACAATAACGCTTTTACCAGTCGTGATCCTCAGACAAAACGAAATCCACTGTCTTCAGCATAGTATCTGCGTCTGCGACTTTCACCCGCACCTTCTGTCCCAGTGCAAAAACCTTGTGGGTCACATCGCCGATCAGCTCGTAAGCATCCTGGTCAAACGTATAATAATCATCCCGAAGTGTATTGACATGAACCAGTCCTTCTACGGTATTGGGAAGCTCCACATAGAAGCCCCAGCCAGTCACACCGGAAATAATTCCCTCAAATTCTTCCCCAATATGGTAAGACATGTATTCTGCTTTTTTCAGTTTATCCGATTCTCTCTCCGCCTCATCTGCCCGGCGCTCACATACGCTGGACTGACGTGCCACGTCTTCCAGAATCTCTTTATAGTGCTCTGTCTTGCCCTCTCTTTCCAGACGTCCCCGGAGCTTATCCTTAATGATCCTGTGGATCTGAAGATCCGGATAGCGGCGGATAGGAGAAGTAAAGTGACAGTAGTATTTCGCTGCCAGTCCAAAATGGCCGCTGCATTCTGTGGTATACTTGGCCTGCTTCATGGTCCGAAGGGTAAGGCGGCTGATCTGCGGCTCATTTGGAAGTCCCTCAATGCTCTCCAGAATGGTCTGGATCTCCTTAGGGGTAATCTCCTGGCCATGCTTCTGCACCGGCACGCCCTGATTGTGAAGAAGGGTGAGAAGACTCTCTACCTTCTCCGGATCCGGAGTCTCATGGGTACGGTAAACAAAAGGCATATCGTCTCTGCAGCACTCTTCTGCCACAGTCTCATTTGCCATCAGCATAAAATCCTCAATGATCCTGGTGGCCACATTCGCCTCGTATGGCTTGATATCAATGGCTCTTCCCGCAGCATTTAAGATGATCTTGCTCTCCGGGAAATCAAAATCAATGGAACCTCTGTGGTGACGGTTTCCCCGAAGGATCTCAGACAGCTCCTTCATCAGGAAAAACATGGGCACAAGTTTTTCATAACGTTTCTTTGCCTCCTCGTCGGTATCCTCCAGAATGTTCTTCACATCTGTATAATTCATTCGTTCGTCCACACAGATCACGGTCTCTGCGATCTTGTGGGAAACCATATTTCCCTTCTCATCAATGTCCATAAGGCAGCTCAGGGTAAGACGGTCCTGTCCCTGGTTCAAAGAGCAGATTCCATTTGAAAGCCGTACCGGAAGCATAGGAATCACACGGTCTGCCAGATACACACTGGTTCCCCTCTTCAGGGCTTCCCGGTCAAGGGCACTGCCGCCCTGCACGTAATTGCTTACATCTGCAATGTGTACCCCAAGATGATAAATGCCGTTCTCCTTAGTCAGGGTAACTGCATCATCCAGGTCCTTGGCATCCTCTCCGTCAATGGTGACGGTCTGAAGATGGCGAAGGTCCAGTCTGCCATACCGGTCTGCATCCAGCACATGATCCGACACACGCTCTGCCTGGCGAAGCACTTTGTCTGGAAATTCACTTGGGATGCCGAAGCTTTTTACAATGGCAAGAATGTCTGTTCCTGGAGCCCGGCAGCTTCCCAGATTCTCTTTAATCTTTCCTTCCGGATTGCGGTTCTTGCTTCCGTAGCTGGTGATCTCCACCACCACTTTATCCCCGTCCTTGATTCCCTGGGAATCTTTTCTTGGAATAAACACATCCTTGGAAAACTTGGGATTATCGCTTACTACGAAACCGAAATCCCGGCTGTTCTCGTAAGTTCCTACGATCTCTGCCATGCCCCTTTCCAGGATCTTTACCACGATTCCTTCCCGGCGTTTGCCTTCCTGTGGCTCTTTTGTGATTATAACACGAACCTTATCCTGGTGCATAGCCGTTCCGGTACAATCTTCCGGAATAAATACGTCGTTTTCTTCTCCTTCGATTTCTACGAAGCCAAAGCCCTTGGGATGGCCGATAAAGGTGCCCTCCACAGACGGGCTGTCCGGGTATTCGTTTTCCAGACGTGCCAGGCGGAATTCTGCATCTTCTTCCTCGTAACGTCTGCCGTGTTTCCGGTCATTATATTTCTCCTTACCTTTGCCGTAACGGTCTTCTGACTTTCGATCAGAGTATTTTCCGTCCCGTTTACTCTCGTATTTCTTATCGGAACGCTTCTCATCTTTTTTCCTGGTACGTCTATCGGAACCTTCTTCCCCATTTTTCCCGGAAAACTTCTCCTCGCGTTCTTCTCTTCTTCCGCGAAGCTTCTCTTTCCCGCGCTTTCTTCCAGTTACCTTGGAATAGCGTCCCTTGGAATCCAGGTCAGCCTTTCCCTCTGCTACCAGGTCATCCAGAACACAGTACAGGTCCTTCTTCTCATCCTTGGAAAGACGCAGAAGACCTGCAATCTCCCGGAAACGCATAGGCTGGTACACCGGATCACCAAGAAGCTCCATCATAAATTTTTTTCGTTTGTCAAATTCTCTGTCTTTACTCAACTTTTCTCCTTTATAATAAAAAACACCCTTGCGATCAGATCAACAAGAGTGTTTCCCAGTTCATTCTTAGAAATTCAGGTTTAATACAACTGCCAGTACAAAGAACAAAACTCCCATAACTGTAGTTGCCTTAACAAGACCGCCCTCCATGGAACGTCCTTTGTTCTTACCCCAGTATGTGTCAGCTGCTCCGGCGATAGCGCCAAGACCCTGTGACTTACCTTCCTGCATAAGGACGACTACGGTAAGGGCAATACAATCTATAACAAAAAGAATTGTTAAAATCGTTCTTAAAATCTGCACGTGGTTACACCTCCTAATCAACTAGAGGATATTGTACCATAGCCAGCTTTTGATTTCAACTCTTTTTTCTCTTGAATTTAGGCAAATCACGGCATTTTCCCGTGTGGTTCTCCCATTTTCCTAATTAGGGAACGGATGTTACCGTTCATTCCATTCACATCAACACACTTTGCGCCGCTATTCTGGGGGCTGTGAGCTTTACCCTCAAAAAACACCTGGCAAAATATTACCTGTGAACATTAACAAACGGATTTTCATATACCGACAGCCCTCCCAGCTGTTCGTGGATCCGCAGCAGCTGATTATACTTGGCATTTCGGTCCGAACGGCATGGCGCACCAGTCTTGATCTGCCCTGCCCCAGTTGCTACCGCCAGATCTGCAATAAAGGAATCCTCCGTCTCGCCTGAGCGGTGGGAAATAACGGAACGGTATCCTGCTCTGGCAGCCAGTTCTACCGCCTCCAGAGACTCTGTCAGGGTTCCGATCTGGTTTACCTTGATCAAAATGGCATTGGCAGTTCCCAGCTTAATTCCACAGGAGAGCCTTTTAATGTTCGTTACAAACAGGTCATCTCCCACCAGCTGTACCCTGCTTCCCAACCGCTCTGTCAGCGCCTTCCAACCTTCCCAGTCATCCTCCTGAAGGCCATCCTCAATGGAAACGATGGGAAAGGCATCCAGCAGATCTTCATAATAGCTGATCATTTCATTGGAATCTCGGATCACTTCTTTTCCAGTCATCTGGCTTTCCCCTGGAAAATAGTAACCATCTTTTTCCCCGTCGTAAAGCTCGCTTGCCGCAGCATCAATGGCGATACCAATGTCTTTTCCAGGCTCATAGCCAGCATTTTTCACAGCTTCCAGGATCAGCTCCAGAACTTCCCTTGCATCCTTCAGGTCCGGGGCAAAACCGCCCTCATCCCCAACTGCAGTAGATAAATCTTTTTTCTTTAAAAGGATCTTCAGGGACTGGTAAATCTCCACACACATGCGGATTCCCTCTGCGAAACAGGAAGCTCCCACAGGCATGATCATAAACTCCTGAAGATCCACTGTGTTATCCGCATGCCGTCCGCCGTTTAAAATATTCATCATGGGCACCGGCATCCGGTTGGCATGACAGCCGCCTATATACTGATAAAGCGGAATCCGAAGCGCCATAGCTGCTGCCTTTGCCACTGCCATAGAAGCTCCAAGAGTAGCATTTGCACCCAGATTGCTCTTATTATCAGTGCCGTCTGTCTGGATCAGAAGAGAATCAATATAAGTCTGATCCAATGCATTTTCTCCAAGGATTGCTTCCGCAATTTTCGTATTTACATTATCCACAGCCTTTTGTACACTAAGTCCTTTATAATTCCCCTTATCTCCATCTCTTAATTCCAGTGCTTCGAATTTTCCTGTAGACGCGCCAGATGGAACTGCTGCGCGGCCTGTATATCCATTGATTCCAATAACGCCTTCTCCCACTGTCACTTCTACTTCCACAGTGGGATTGCCTCTGGAATCCAGAATTTGTCTCGCGTGAATCTTCCGAATAGGCAAATACCGTAACATCTCTTAACCTCCTAAAGATTGATAACGGTAGTTTTTCCAGTTCTTCGGAGTTCTATGCAAAGACTACTGCGGATTTGGAAACAACGCAAATGAGCCAGAAGGATTGATCCTGTATCGAATTCCTTCTGGCTCATACTTTTTTATAATTCTTATTTTAGTTCTTCAATTCTTTAGTGAACCTCAGAAATAGAATTAAATCCCTTGTTGGTCAGGCATGCCTCAACCTCGCTGATATCCGGCACATGGAGCACCATGATAGGAAGGCCGGTAGCACGGTTAAAGGACAGGTACAGATAGTCAATGTTGATGTTGCTCTCCTGAAGGCTGAGAAGAAGGTTGTTCAGATTACCAACCTCATCCTTTACTTCGATTCCAAGTACATCACTGAGCTTGCAGATAAAGCCTGCTTTTATCAGGGCTTCCAGTGCCTGCTCCGGTTTGGAAACAACCATACGTACAATTCCATATTCTGCACTGTCATTGGTAACAGAACCCAGAATGTTGATATCCTCTTCCAGAAGGATTCCAGTTACCTGCTGCATTTTTCCCTTGATGTTTTCTGCAAAAATTGATAATTGTTTCAGCATTTTCTTATTCCTTTCTATATTTCAATAACAATATTAACATTTTAATTACAAAAGGGATTCCACCGCCTGCTCTGGCAGCCCGCCTTCTTTCCCATTAAGCAATCCGCTTCCTATTTTTCAACCGGGACCTCGATCAGCTCCTTAGGAGAATGTGCCAGGTTACGGCAGCCATCCTCTGTTACCACTACCATGTCCTCAATACGCACACCGCCAAAACCAGGTACATAGATACCAGGCTCTACGGTCTCGATCATGTTGGCTTTCAGAATGGTGTCGTCAGATGGAGACAGACGCGGGCTCTCATGGATGAAAAGACCTACGCTGTGACCAAGTCCGTGACCGAAATACTCGCCGTATCCTGCCTCTGTGATAATATCTCTTGCCACCTTATCCACGCTTGCTCCGCTGACGCCAGCTTTTACTGCTGCAAGGCCTGCGAGCTGTGCCTTTAATACCACGTTGTAGATTTCTTTCTGCTTGTCACTTGCTTTTCCAAGGACAAAGGTACGTGTCATGTCAGAGCAGTATCCTTTGTATTTGCAGCCGAAATCACAGGTAACGAAATCTCCCTCTTCCAGTTTCTTATATCCTGGGATTGCGTGAGGCATGGAAGAATTCAGGCCGGAAGCGATAATGGTATTAAAGCTTAAGTCCTCTGCTCCCTCTTTTTTCATCAGATATTCCAGTTCTGCTGCAACCTCAAGCTCTGTCATGCCCGGTTTTACGATCTTTAGAAGTCCTGCAAATGCTTTGTCTCCAATCTCCTCAGCTCTTGCAAGGCACTCCAGCTCTTCTTCAGTCTTGATCTGGCGCAGATCATCAATTCTGCTGCCAAGCGGTGTCCAGGTCTGAACTGGCAGCTCTGCTTTCAGCTTGTCAAAATCACAGCAAAGCATGGACTGGTCTTCATAGCCCATATGGAAATCACCGCTTACATTCTCCATCTCCATGCACTCTTTCAGAATGGTCTGGCGGTTATGTGCGCGGCACTCTTCGATCACTGTGAAATCACTCTCTTTCCCAGCCTGCTCGGTATAACGGGAATCTGTGATCAGCACCTTCTGTGCTGCTGAAATATATAAAGCTCCTTCGCCTCCACGAAAACCGCTTACATGACGCATGTTATACGGATCTGTGATCACAAGGGCATTCAGTTTTAATTCGTCAAGAATTGCATTTAACATTTTTGTTTCCTCCTCATCTTCTGTCATACCGCTTTTCTGATGCTTTATCACGTTGAAAAGCCATATTCTTTATAGTCCCATCATACCACATTATCCCCCGAAATATTGTCTGAATTTTTAATTCTTTTCATACATATAAACTTTTTATTTTATATAAAATAATATTTTTTCAAATTATTTGTTGACAAATACAAAGTAATCTGTTATAGTAAGCTCATAAAACAAAAGGGACTTAAAAATAAAAACAAAAAGGAGTGAGACCACCGAAAACATAAGCAACTTACTTATAATCTAAGAAAGAGAGGTACGGACCACCAGAAGCGTAAAGTAACATCTTAATTTTTTATAATTTAAGCAAAGCGAGGTACAGTCCACCAAGAACGTAAGCCTTTAATTCCAATTGTTTTAAACGCATAATTTTAAGAAAGTGAGGTATCTTCCATTGGATATGGAACAGAGTTAAGCCACCAGTAAACGTCGATGCTGGTGGCTTAGTTTACGTCCTGCATTTTCTTACACTTCTTAAGCATAAACATTTTCCTTTTTCATATATCTGTAAAAAGCCATTCCTGAGGTTTTCGCTCCATGAAATTTCCAAAACAATCCTTTTCCAAATTAAAGGAAGCCCTTTCCTCCCATAATTCTTCTTTTTCCTCAGAAAAGCTTCCCCTGATCAAAGATTTCCTCCACTACGCCGGAGTTCCTCTACTCTTCGCCCTGTGTTTTCTTGCCGGTGCTGCTGCCAGAGTGGTGGTCCACCATTTTTCTCCTCCAGATGTGGTCGAAACCGCATCCGGCAGCTCCAGCTGGGGACTTAGTTTTCAGGAAGAAGGAAAACGCCCGGTTGGAAACGCTTCCATAGAAGAGCTTGCCCCCTACAATGCCTATTTTGCAAAGGACACCCAGGAGAAAAAAATTTATCTCACCTTTGACTGCGGTTACGAAAATGGAAATACTCCGCTAATCCTTGACGCATTAGAGAAGCATAACGTAAAAGCAGCCTTTTTCGTTGTGGGAAATTTCATAAAAGACAATCCGGATCTGATAAAAGAAATGGTAAAAGAAGGACACATTGTGGGAAATCATACCCTCACCCACCCCGACATGTCTGGAATCTCTTCCATGGAGGACTTCAAAAAGCAGCTGGAGGGAGTAGAAAATCTGTATAAAGAAACGACCGGAGAATCCATGACGAAATTCTACCGGCCGCCTCAGGGAATTTACAGTACAGCCAACCTGTCCATGGCAAAAGAACTGGGCTACAAAACCTTCTTCTGGAGCCTTGCCTACGTGGACTGGTATCAGGATAAACAGCCTACCCGGGAAGAAGCCTTCGATAAACTGCTCTCCCGCATCCACCCAGGTGCCATTGTCCTGCTTCACAACACCTCTTCCACCAACGGGCAGATCCTGGATGAGCTGCTGACCAAATGGGAAGAGATGGGGTATACCTTTGGAACTCTTAGTGAGTTTTAAAGCACGTATATTTTATCTTCTTTATTTTACAGAAAATAAATCTCTATTGTATATGTACTTTTTATCGGTTGTTTCCAAAATAGATCACAGCTTGCACGCCAGGGCCAGTATGGATTCCAATGATAGGACTCATTGGCATGACGATCACCTGTGCCTGGGGTACTGCCTCCAGGATTGCTGCTTTCTCATTTTCTGCCTGCTCTGCAGCATCACCATGACAGATAAATACATAGGGGTGCTCTGCATTCAGCCCGGAGCTGATATATTTGGAGACAATGGTATTCGCGGCCACCTTGGAACCACGTACCTTCTCCGGGATTGCCAGGGTACCATCCTCCGCAATACGAAGGATCGGTTTGATCTTCAGCTTGCCGCCGATCCAGGCGATAGTCGGAGAAATACGACCGCCGCGCTTCAGGAAATCAAGATCATCTACCGTAAACCAATGGCAGATATGAAGACGGTTCTCCTCCAGCCATGCAGTATTCTCTTCCAGGGACATTCCCTTCTCCTGGTTCTCGGCAGCCAGGATCACCAGGATTCCCTGTCCTCCTGTAGCTGCAAGGGAATCTACACAGGAAATCTTACGCTCCGGGTACTCTTCCATCAGGTCGGAAGCTGCAATGTGAGAGCTCTGCCAGGTGGAAGTCAGTCCGCCGGACAGGGAAATATAAAGAATATCCTTGCCTTCCTTCAGAAATGGCTCAAAGTAATCGGTATAAGTAGCCGGAGAAATCTGGGAAGTGCTTCCAGTTCCGCCTGCGCGAAGCTTATCATAAAAAGCCTTGCTGTCCCAGCTTCCCGGATCCCTGTGTGGACACTCCTGGCCATTTAACTGATATACCATAGGGATCAGACTGATCTGTCCTTTATCTAAAATGTCTGCCGGAATATCCGCAGAAGTATCTGTTAGAATCACATAATCGCTCATAATCAGTTCTCCTTGTCTGTTTGGCAGTTACTGTATCCAGTAACCGGTTAAGTACTCCCATTATAGCATACTTCTATTCCTACGTGTGAGTTTTTTTACATTTTTCACGTTTTTGTAACGTTTTTTGTAACGATTAACGGGCTGCGATCAATTCCTGCAATACCTTTTTCAGCGCCGTATATTTTTTCTCCGGAATTGGAAGCTCCCTGCCTCCCGTCACTGTCATCTTAAATCTGCGGATGGAATGAACATGAGCCGGATTTACCATATAACTTTCATGGCACTTCAAAAACATCTTTTCATATCTTTTTTCCAGTGTTTTCAGGCTTTCGGTTGTTTCAAATTCCTGGTCCAGCGTATGAATCAGGGCATGGTTTCCAAGGCTCTCCGCATAAATCACTCTGGACCAGTTCATGTAAAGGATGGTCTTATCTACCCCCTTCACATAAATCCGCTCCGATCTGGTCTCTCCTGTGAGCACAAATTTCCGGTAATTCTCATCATAATGCACCGGATAAATGCCATCTCGCTCATCGTATTCAATGGCATTTGAAATAAGGACCGAACGGATCTTCGCCACGCCCTTTTGCTCCACCCAGGTAAACTGCATACGCTGGTTTACCCGGCTCACACTGTTGTCCGGCCAGATGGTATCTACAAGCATAAACGTCATAACCTCCAGCACCGTACTGCTTGTAGTTGCAAGGGGCACCAGTGTCAGGTTATTCAGGGAAAATTTCAGCTCATGCTTTTCTGCATGAAATGCATCCACAAGATTCTTCCGCCCTCTGATCACCTGCTTTTCCGCAGGCCCAATCCACAATACATCATCATGGCAGGAGCTTAAGAAGGGTTCTATCTCATTGTTATAATATAAATTCAGGATTTCTGCTGTTCTGTCTGCGACTTTCTGTATGTTCATCTCAGATTTCTCCTGTGTTTCTATTTCTATTGCTGCAAAGTCTGGCAGCCTCTATCCTACTGCTGTTCTTTTCCTACACAGTAAGATACTGTCTTGATTATATCCAATATTTTCCCCGCTGTCTATGCTACTTACTTATGTTGGTAATAAAATACAGCCACCTGGGTGCGGTCCCGAAGCTGCAGCTTTTCCAGAATAGTGCTCAGATAGTTCCGCACCGTACCCTCGCTTAGAAAAAGCTCCGCCGCAATCTCCTTATTGCTGTATCCGTTAGCGATCAGCTCGATGATCTCAAATTCTCTCTCATTAATGTCGTAGCTGCTGTAGTCAAACTTTTTTTCTCCCTGCAGCAGATCCGGAATTTTGGAAATGATCTCCGTTCCAAAGACCGTCTGTCCAGAATAAACCGCCCGCAATGCCGGCAGAATGCTTCCATAATCCTGCTTCAAAAGGTAGCCCTTTGCCCCAAGGCGCAGGGCTTTTACAATGTATTCGTCATCTGAAAAAGTAGTCAGAAGCAAAATATTGGCCTTTGGATCCTTTCTCAGAATATGCTCCGAAGCCTCCAGGCCGTCCATTTCCTTCATCCGGATATCCATAAGAAGCACATCCGGCTTATATTTTTCGTAAAGCTGGCAGGCTTGTTTTCCATCAGAGCCTGTGTCCAGCACTTCCACATCCTCATTTACTTCCAAAATGGTTTTCAAGGCGCCTGCTACCAGGCAGTCATCATCTACAATTATGATTTTCATTTTCTGCTCCTGCTCTTTTTTAGCTGCTGTTTACTGCTCCCATCCAAATGGTTGTTTCGTAAACCATAAACTTTTTGCCTTATTCCAGACAGACCGGTTACTTGGGAATCGTAATAAAGATACGGAAGCCCTTATCCACAGAGATCTGCATGGTTCCTCCAAGGGCATTCACCCGTTCTTTCATGTTCACAATTCCAATCCCGGATTTTCCCGGATCATAAGAGGCTCCGGTTCCGTTATCCTCCACACACAGCTGATAAAGGGCGGGATGCTCCCGAAGGATCAGCCGCACTCTGGTGGCATTGCTGTGCTTCATAATATTTGCAAAGGCCTCCTTGGTAATACTGATAAAACAATATTTCACATTCCTTGGAACCTGGCGGGTCATATCAAAGGTCATTTCCACCGGACAAAAAGTAAACTCCTTCACAAGCCCTTTTTCCACTTCTTCCAGGTTCACAGCTTCATCATGAAGGTCATGGACGCTACTTCGAATGCTGTTCATGGCATGATTCAGGGAATCTTCCAGATTTTCCAACATGGCGTCCATTCCAGGCTCCTTGTTAATGGTCTTCGCCGCTCCTACCATCAGAATGGATCTGGAAAGCACATGTCCCACATTGTCATGGATTTCCCTGGCAATGCGGTTTCGTTCTTTTAGGGTAGCATTGTAGATCTGATAATCCTGTTTTTCCTGCAGAGCCTTGTTCTTCTGGGAAAGAAGAAGATTCCGCTCCTTGGAATCATCCTGGGTTCTTCGAAGTTCTTCTTCCAGGTTCTGTCCCTTTCTGGTATTTCTCTCCATCAGAAATGCCAGTAAAAAGCCAAACACACCAGCGGCGGCAAACATCCCTCTGTTTTGCCAGGCTTCTGGCATCTGGCACAGGAAAAGCACCATTCCCGCCACTGCCAGGCCAGGCATTTTTTCATGGAAAAGCAGGTAAAAAAGGCAGGGATAAAAAAGAAAAACCTCTGGAAATACCAGCCCCAGAAGCCCGAACACAATGTCAAAAAACAGCCTCAGCCATTTACGTTTCACCGCATATCCAAGGCAGATCAGACAAATACAGCACAAGAAAGCAATCAGAAATCCAGCTTCCGGCGGCATGAAAAAAAGTGACAGAAACCCATAGAATACCAGCAGTCCACAATCAAAAAAATATCCCATACTGTCACCTTCTTTCCTTCTCATGAAATATTTACGGTTTACAGGCAATCTTCTTTTTCCAAATCCAGCAGTTCCCGAAACACTTTTTTCATTATAGTATACCCAGCCGCACACTGTAAAGAAACTTTCCTCACTTTATGACATTTGTCACAGGAAAACAATGACATTTCGCACTAGGTATTTTTCCCCTTCTCTTTTATACTAAAATCAGGATACACCATTAGAAATTTTTTCAGGGAGGAAAATCATGTCAACCAATATTGTACAAATAGAAAATCTGGTAAAAAGATATGGCAGCCTGGTGGCGCTGGATCACCTGAATCTGAATATTTCGGAAGGGGAAGTTTTTGGGCTTCTGGGACCAAACGGTTCTGGAAAAACTACCGCTATCAATTGTATGCTTTCCCTTTTGCAATACGACAAAGGCGTCATTCGTATTTTCGGAGAAGAAATGCGGCCGGACAATTACCAGGTGAAACAGCAGATTGGAATTGTACTGCAAAACGTTGCTGTTTTTGATGAACTGACAGTTTATGAAAACATTGACTACTTCTGCGGGCTTTATGTCCCGGATAGAAAGAAACGAAAAGAGCTGGTGGAGGAAGCGATCACTTTCGCTGATCTTAACGACTATCGGAAAATGCGGCCGAAGAAGCTTTCCGGCGGTCTTCTCCGTAGACTGAACATTGCCTGCGGAATCGCCCATAAGCCACGGCTGATCATTATGGACGAGCCCACAGTAGCCGTTGATCCCCAGAGCCGCAATAAGATTCTGGAAGGAATCCAAAAACTGAACGAACAGGGCTCCACCATTATTTACACTTCCCATTATATGGAAGAGGTGGAACAGATCTGTACCAGGATCGCCATTATGGACCACGGTCATGTAATCGCATCCGGAACCAAGGAGGAGCTGAAAAAAATGATCAAAACCGGTGAAACTATTACCGTCGAGGCAGTTCCCCTTTCCCCTGAAAGCCTTGCAGACATCCGGACACTTCCCCACGTATTTGACCTTCATTACGAAGAACAGGTCCTCACGGTCCGCTGCACTGGTGCCCGCCATAATCTGATCCGGCTTCTGAATTATCTCCAGAGCCAGGACATTCCTTTTGGTCAGGTTTCCTCTGAGCTTCCTACCTTAAACGACGTCTTTCTGGAAATCACCGGAAAACAGCTGCGAGATTAAGGAGGTCCAATATGCTGCATTTGATCAAATACAACCTTCTGGTGAAGGTAAAAAATTTTGCCACAACCTTCTGGCCCCTTATTTTTCCAATCCTTCTTGGAACCATGTTCTATTTTGCCTTCGGAAATATTGATGACGCCGATTTTGAAACGGTACAGGTTGGGATTGTAAAAGAAGAGGAACCGGATGCTTTATTCCTCATGTTTCTGGATCAGGTGGAAAATAATAGGAATCATCTGATCACCACCCAGGAATTATCTGGATCCGCAGCTCTTGCCAAGCTGGAAAATGAGGAAATTTCCGGTATTTATTATGTAGGGAAATCTCCTTCTCTTACAGTAGCTGCAAATGGAATTCCACAGAGTATTCTCCAATCCGTTTTGTCCAGCTACGAAACAGGGAAAAGCACCATCCGGCAGATTGTCCGCACCCATCCATCTGGTCTGTGGAAAGGAATCCGGCAGATGTTAAACCAGCAGGAAACCATTACCCAGGTTTCCCTTGGCGGTCATACCATCAACGGAAATGTACAGTTTTTCTATGCGTTGATCGCAATGACCTGTCTCTACGGCTGCTTTATCGGATTTGGCTCTGCCATCACCCTTCAGGCAAATATCACATCCTTGGCCGCAAGGCGCTGCATTACGCCAACCCATAAACTGAAGCTGATCCTCTCCGAACAGATTGCATCTTTTTTGCTTGGATATTTGGACGTGATCGTACTTCTGATCTATCTGCGCTATATTTTGAAGCTGGATTTTCAGGGAAAAATCGGGCCAATGCTGCTGATTTCCTTTTTCGGATCCCTGATCGGCGTTTCCATTGGAATTTTTGTGGGAAGCATTGGAAAAATGAAGGAGGGAGTAAAGATTGGTATTATTCTTGGATTCTCCATGGTCTGCAGTTTTCTTTCCGGGCTTATGAACAATACCATGAAAGACATTGTAGAAAAAAATGCTCCTTTTATCAACCGGATCAACCCGGCGGCCCTTATTTCGGACGCTTTTTACTGTATCAACGTATATGACGATATGGGGCGCTACTACCGCAATCTGATCACCCTTGCCGTGATGAGTGTGGTTCTGGTGACAGCTTCCTTTTTACTGATTCGGAGGGAAAGTTATGACAGTATTTAAATGCTATATGAAAATTTTAAGACAGAATGTGGGGCTGATCATTATATATCTTGGCATTTTCTTTTCCGTAGCTCTGGTCATGCAGATGGCTGCCGGGAAAAGTGAAAACAGCCTTTATGCAAACGCCAGCATTGATATTGGAGTGGTAGATGAAGATCAGGGTGTTCTGGCACAGGGATTCATTAATTACCTGGACAGCATCCATAATGTGATTCCTATGGAAAATGATCCGGAAGTCCTTCAGGAAAATCTTTTTTACCGCAATGTTGAATATATTGTGCAGATTCCAGCTGATTTTTATGAGACATGCATTTTAGGTGATACGCCTTTGAAGGTTACCAAGGTTCCTGGCTCCTACAGTTCCTATTATGTGGATCAGCAGATCAGCAGTTATATCAGTACGCTCCGTACTTATCTGGCTGCTGGCTTTTCCCAGGAGGAGGCTATTCAAGGGATAAAAAATGAGGCGCATGAGCAGGTTACCAAACTTTCCTCTGACTCAGCCAGCAGTGATCTGGTACCTTACACCTATTATTTCCGTTATATTCCTTATCTTTTTCTTGGGGCTCTTTGCTATACCATGGGGTATATTCTTATGGCTTTTAAGAAGGGAGATATTCAGAAAAGGATGGAGGCTTCTGCCATTTCCGTGAGACGCCAGTCCCTGGAGGGATTGCTGGCAATGGGAGTAATTGGTGCTTTCCTGTGGCTTCTTGGAATCCTTGGCGTAGCAGTGATGTATGGAAACACATTTTGGGCCTCCACGCTTCGTGGCTATTACATCATAAATACACTGCTTATGCTGATCGTAGCCTTGTCGCTCTCCTATCTGATCGGAATGTTTATTCCTAACAGTAATATCTTAAGCGGTGTCGCCAATATTGTATCTCTTTCCATGTGCTTCCTCTGCGGCGTTTTCGTCCCTATGGATGTTATGGATAAATCGGTTCTAAAGGTCTCACAGTTTCTGCCCGTTTACTGGTATGAACAGGTAAATGAGATCCTGAGCCGGCACCATACCCTTACCCCTAACCTGCTTGGAAAAATCCGGGTCAGTATGGGGATTCAGGTGCTGTTCGCCATCGTGTTTGTGTGTCTGATCCTGGTGGTTTCCAGGTATAGAAAAGAGGGGTGATGCCCCTCTTTTCGTCATTTTGTTATGTAATTTCAGGTTTCCTACCCCCATTCTGCCTCGTCAATGTCATCATCGTCAGCCGGGAAATCATCATCCTCGTCTTCGTCATCTTCATCATCAAAAGCCGGGAAATCGTCTTGATCCTCACTATCAACAGAGGATTCATCTGTCGTATCCACATCTTTACTTAAATTCTCTTTCTCTTTCACAAGGGAAAACACACTTCTTATTTCCTGCAGCAAATCATCATATTTCTTCTCGGTTTCCTGCAGTTTTT
Organism: Blautia sp. Sow4_E7; assembly: GCF_052116245.1. Lineage (NCBI taxonomy): Bacteria > Bacillati > Bacillota > Clostridia > Lachnospirales > Lachnospiraceae > Blautia > Blautia sp. Sow4_E7. The sequence continues at coordinate 4,339 of NZ_JBQKLL010000011.1, read as the reverse complement.
TCTCCGTTTCTCTCAGTTTTATCTTTGTTCTCTCCAATTCAGCCTCACAGCTTGCACGCTTTATGCTGTTATCTCTTTTTGCCTCATTGTACAGGTTCTGAATTGCTGTCATGTGTGATGAAAACTCATCTGTTACTCTCTTAATTGTCAGTCCCATAGTTATCTCCTCCTACATTCATTTCTCTTCTGGTTCCAGCAGACTTTCTATATAGTTCCTGTCATCCCCTCTGAAAATGGGAATGTTCAGATCTACTTTCCAGCTGTTTCTTTCCACATCATCCATTGGGTCATCTGTTTCCAGTTCCACAAGCCCTTTACATTTCACGCAGCAGGTGCCTCGTTTCTGATATACCGGAAGATCGTTCCAATTAATTCCTTTCTGTGTCATCAACATGTCCTGGATCTCACTGCAGTTTTTATTCTGCAGTTCCTTATGGGTGAAGTGGGCCTGTCCCAGCATCTGAATGGAATTTCGGCTTGCATCCAACTGCCGCCAGTAAATATTATTGGTCACCTCTTCCCGTGGAACGTTAAATGCACGACAGTCAAACATCGCTCCTGCTTCCAGAACGTTCAGATATCTGTGATAGAATACACTTCCACGGTTGTACAGTCCATAATCTTCCACACGTCTGGAAAAGGCATTGTTAAAACCAACAGTAGCCATACTTGCTCCGATGCTGCATAGCTTCTGTACTTCATATCCAAACCATGGATCTGATGTAAGTTTCTTGTAATCGACAAGAACCAGCGTGATCTCATCAGATTGCGTATAGCCCAGTACACAGCCCTGAATATTCTCACACAGGAATCTCATTGTATCTATCATAGACAGATTCAACACCTTATCGAAGGGCTTGTGAAATCCTCTGGTCAGGGTATGAAAGGCTCTCCCATTAGCCTTCCTCCTTAATTTTTTCTTCACATTACAATAAGCTGCATTGCCATTCTTTACCTGGCGTCGCTTTACTTTACTTAGATTAACCTCGCTTAGCTTTGTCTTACTTAGCCTCATTTCGCTTTGCCTGAATTGCTTTGCATCACCATTGCATTGTGGAATTCTCTAATTCCATTTTATTATAACAAGTGGATTTCAAACTGTCATTTAACACACAGGTTAAAAATTTTGAACTAGCGCGTTCCCTTTTTCCTTCAAAGGGAACGCTCTTTTTACTATTTTACTTGCTGTTTTCGCAATAAAGATTTGTCCATTTGGCATTCTTCTTAAGATTGCTCCTTTAAAAAACTTTTAGTTTTATAAGGAGATTATCTCATAGTTTTAGGTAAAAAGCACGGTACTAGCTATTTACCGTGTACTTTTAATTAAAACAAAAAAGCTGAAATATCTTAATTTATAAGACATTTCAGCTTTCGTAAAGCAGGGGATGAGAGAATCGAACTCTGTATTTTTATCCCCTTAAAATGGGGAAAAGCCTTGATTTACAAGGCTTTCCGGCTTTTAGAAACTTGATACCTTTGATACCTTTTGATACCCTAGGGTATCAAATCCTAAAAACTAATCGCTTTATTCAGCTGTTCGAGTTTTGTTGATTTGCTCTTATTGCTGTAATAATAATAGTTTTTCGTGACCGATATATCGGAGTGTCCCATTTGCTCAGCGATGGTGCTTTCATTAACGGAATTGTCTATTAATGTTGTTCCATAAGTCCTGCGGATTTTATGTGTTGACTTGGGAGTGATATGTAATTCTTCACAGACAGAATTAAGACGCTTATTAAATGTATTTTCAAGGATTCGTTTTCCTTTATTCATAAAAAGGAACTCTCCGTGAGGATTCAGATTTTCAATCTGTTTTAAAGTCCATTTTACAGAATCCGAAAAATATACATCTCGATTTCCAGCCTTTGTTTTCGCAACTTCCTGAATTGCAAATATGACTTTTCCATCATTATCTTTATACTTTATCTGTGTTCTCTGTACACTGATATGGTCTGCGTGGATATCCTCTGGCTTCAAGGCAGAGATTTCTCCAATACGCATACCTGTCTGAAATTGAAGCAACAGCCCCATGTTCCAGATATCTACATGATTTTTGAGATAATTTGTAACAAGGTCGATTTCATTTTCCATGAAAATCTGTTCTTCTTTTGACTTGATTTTTTCGGTATAAATGTTTTTTGGCAGTTCAAGGTCTCCAAAGAATTGAGTGATACTGATATCTGTATAACCTTTTAACTTGCCATATTTAAAAATACCGTTCAGCAAAGTCCTTAATCCTGAATAAGACTTTCGGGTAAGCTTCTTTTCATGGATTGTTGACTTTATAAAATCTGTCAAATCGGCTTCGGAAATGTTCTTCATCTTTTTACGACAAATAGATAAATTTTGTGGAAAGAATCTTTCAAAATCCGTACAATATCTGTCGTAAGACTGTTTCTTGATTTCTCCATACTTCAATTTGCTTTCAGACCATTCATTGAAAACATCCCTGATATAAACTTCCTCTTTCTGCTTTTCGTAAAACTCTACTACAACATCTTCGATTTCTTCCTGTGTCTTTCTCTTTCGGAACACACGTCCTTTCTTTTCATCTGGAAGATAGGTCAGCCATAAACCGTCTTTGTTTTGCCAGATTTTATATGGATGATTGGAAAGAATTTCTTTTCGCTTCATATTTTCTACACTCTGACACAACATATCAAAATCAATGATACCTGCCTGTAATGCTTCCTGCAAGATTTCTTCTTTGGAGAGACTGCCATTATTATAGTTTCTCATAATGGCAAAATTCTCCTGCATTATTTAATTTTCAAGGTACCCCTTAATTGCTCCCGTCAGGAGAGGGTTTTCCCTCTCCTTTATCTGAGAGACTTCAATCTTCTTTGTCATTGTCATTCGGAACTACGAAATTACGCCGTTTCAAACCACTGTATTTCTCTTTGATAAGATGACTGTAATAATTTCCACATCCCCCAGCTCTAAGAAAAGGGTCAATCCCAAATTCTATTGCGATAGGTTCGGAAACTTTTAAATCAATATAATTCTTACTGCGTGTACTATCCGTCCATTCCCACGGAAACTGAGGATTTTCTTTTGTTTCCATAAGTACATAATTTTTAAGGCTGTCAATAAAATCATTACGACCAATGAGGTTTCCACTTGGGCTTACATTGCGATACCAGACTTTATATGCTTCATACAGAAGTTCAGTGGCTGGGAGCAGATTCCAACGTGCCGTTGGAAGAAATTCATCCAAAAATGCTACAACAGTGTTTGTATAAGATTCATATTCGTACAGGGCGGCTTTACTTTCTGCTGTCTCTGTGAACGTATCTCGATAGTCCATAGTGATCAGTACAGTTTTCAGGACATATTCCAAAACATCTTTGCGGTAAATTAAGCGTTCTTTGATGTATTTCTTTTCAATACCATTAAAACAGCAAGGGAAAGGAATAATAAATAAACGTCTTTTGAAAGAACCGCTTTTGTCCTGAACACGCATATATTCGTTGATACATTCCAGTACAAGACCATGAAAGCTGTAATCATAAGCCTTTTCATATTTCTGATTGATTGTAACCACATCACCTGTGATAACCGCTTTTACAACTGATAAATTCTTAATAAACAATCCTACGTCATTTTCATCAACGATAACCGCTACGGATTTTGGAAGATTTGCAAGTCCAAATGGATTGGAAAAATCGTTCAGCTTAATACTGGCTGTCACATCTGCACCAAGCAGATTGCGGATAAGCTGACAGATAGTTCCCTTGCCACCGTTTCCGCTTGTATTGTAAAAAAGTACCATCTTATTTCTTGGAGCAAGTGGCAGACAAGCCGCCTGAATGACTTCTTTAATGCTATGTACAAAATCTGCTGAACCTAATGAAGCAATCCAGCTGTCAAAATCCCATACAGAGCCATCCTCAGGAATCGTGATAAAAGGATTCGTAGCGGCAAGGTTCAAATTTGTCTGAATCTTACTTGTGAACACAAGGTCTGGTGAAAAAGGAAGAAGTTTTTTATTCAATACATCTACAATGCCATTTCCCACCGCAACATAATGAGGAATCATACATTTTTCAACTACTTGAACACGGTTTCTAACATAGTTGTAAATTTCCTTTTTTTCACGTAACGTTACCGTTGGTTTATAGCTTTCTACTAAGAGACTGAAATTTCCCTCCATAGTATTTTCGATTTCCCATACACCTGTGTTTTTTCCATATTTCTGATAAAAAGCAAGTGGAAGTTTTGCACGTTCTGATATTGTCAATATTGGTTGACACATTTATCTCAAAGATATCACTGCCTATGCAGCCAGTCCCAGAGATTCGTAGTATCTCTGGCGCTTGATCATCGGAGGAAGCCCACC